>CAZNCO010000965.1:0-1501 GCA_964571345.1 uncultured Ohtaekwangia sp. | reverse complement strand
CGCAATGCATTGCTCAGTTATGTGCACGAAACGGGTAATGGAAAATTTCTGGATGGTGGTTTGATTTTTCTTTCGGGTAGTCCGGAGTTGAATGAGAAGGCAGGAATTAAAACCGGTCGCCTTTCGGGAATCGTGAATCACCATGTGCCAGGCTATTTGAGAAGCAATCAAAAACCAAGTTATCAAACCAACTGCATCGAAGACTGGGAAGAGAAACTCGACAAGATTATTGAAGAGACCTTGCAAGTGGATATGACCCTGATCTCCGGCATTCCACCGTGGGCACAGATGTATTTTGATCGCATCGTGGCGAAGACCGGCAAGAAGGTGAAAGATGTGTTTCCGAACTTTTCGATGTTTGTTTATGGAGGTGTGAACTTTGAACCGTATCGCGCCAAGCTGTTTGAAACGATTGGCAAAAGAATAGATTCGATTGAGACTTATCCGGCTTCCGAAGGATTTATTGCCTACCAGGATTCACAACGCGCAGAAGGATTGTTGTTGCTATTGAATACCGGAATCTTTTTCGAATTCATTCCTGCTGAAGAGTATTTCAACGAAAACCCAACACGACTTTCCATTGAAGAAGTTGAATTGGGAAAGAACTATGCCGTGATCATCAACAACAACGCAGGGCTTTGGGGATACTCGATTGGTGATACAATTAAGTTCGTTTCAAAGAATCCATACCGCATCATCGTGAGCGGGCGCATCAAGCATTTCATTTCGGCATTTGGCGAGCACGTGATTGGTGAAGAAGTGGAGAAAGCGATGAAGGCCACAGTTGAAAAATTCCCTGAAACACACCTGGTTGAATTTACCGTTGCTCCCAATGTAGCTCCGAAGGAGGGCATGCCACACCACGAGTGGCTGATCGAATTCTCCAATCCTCCGCACGACCTGGCTGCGTTCTCCCTTGAGCTGGATAATCAAATGCGCAAGTTTAATGTTTACTACGATGACCTGATCACCGGAAATATTTTGCGCACCATTGTGATCACTTCGCTGAGAAAGAACGCATTCATCGACTATATGAAATCGCAGGGCAAACTAGGCGGACAAAACAAAGTTCCCAGGCTTAGCAATGACAGAAAAATTGCCGATCAATTAGGGCAGTACAATATCTAAGCGGTCGACTTCTTTCTGAAAGCAAAGACAGTGAGGCCGATGATGACGATAGATGCAACCACAGCCCACAGATTGATCCTTCTGCTTTCGGCATACATCTCGTAGTCCATGTAAATAAATTTGTGCACCAGGGGGCGCCAGTACAATTTGTTTCCGGCAACGGAGTCGGCATTGGAAGTGACTACTGACCACGGCATCTCAAATTCATACACGTACTTTCCATCTCTTGCAAAGCTCATGAAGTTGAGGCGTGAGTTAAAATCTTTGGAGAGCTCCGCAAAATCTTTCTCGGCATTCTCTTTAGGTATGGGTATTCGCAAAGTATCGGCAATTTTTTTTGCCGAGATGTTACCTTGATCTTTCAAGATCATGT
>CAZNCO010000964.1:0-1503 GCA_964571345.1 uncultured Ohtaekwangia sp. | reverse complement strand
TGAGCGAAACTAAGGCAAAAGAACTTGGTCTTACTCCTATCGCTAAAATCCTGGGCTAGGGTGATGCGGCACAAGACCCGATGTGGTTCACTACCACTCCCTCTCTTGCTATTCCCAAAGCAATGAAGATGGCGGGCGTTGAAAAAAGTAACGTTGGGTATTACGAAATCAACGAAGCTTTTTCGGCAGTTGCCATTGCCAATAACCTAAAGCTTGGGCTCGATCCTGAAAAAGTAAACGTAAACGGTGGAGCCGTAGCACTCGGGCATCCGCTGGGAGCATCTGGCGCACGCATCACGATCACATTAGCAAATGTTCTCAAACAAAATAACGCGTCCATTGGCGTGGCCGGCATCTGCAATGGTGGCGGTGGTGCATCGGCCATTGTGATTGAAAGATTGTAGTGAATAATCTTATCCTTTTTTCGTTGTAGTAAAACCGGCTAAAGAAAAATTAATGCCGGCAGCTACCTTCATGAAAACATTCTGTGAATAACTTCGCCTCATGTATACGAAGGCCAATCAAATATTGCTCATCTTCTTTGTTTTAAACGCATTCACAGCGTTCGCACAAAAAGAAGTGAAGACCTACTATGACCCTATGAAGATGAGGGTGCAGGAGCAATATTTTGTCTCGAAGGAAAATGATCAAATGGAAGGCCGTTACCGGAAATATTATCCGAACGGAAAGCTAGCGATCGAAGGTACCTTTGTGAACGGAGTACGATCAGGAACCTTTTATGAGTATCACGAAAGTGGAACCTTGATCCGAAAAATCAACTATGAAAACGGCATGCGTCATGGAGAAGTGGAAGTATATGACGAAAAAGGCAAACCCATTCAAACCGCTTTTTACCAAAACAATAAATTAGTCGATAGCGTACGCTCTTACTTCCCTACCGGCATGTTGAAGATGGAGAGCGTCTTTGTGAAAGGAAAGCCCGATGGCCTAGTGAAGGAATATTATCCGTCAGGAAAAATCAGGAAAGAGATTGCCTACAAAAACCAAAAACCCAACGGCCTCACGAAAACGTATTACGAAACAGGTATACTGGAAACAGAAGCGAATTATACCGATGGATTTATTACAGGCTTTTACAAATCGTACTATCCCAACACAAAGCCAGAGTTGATTTACACGATTGCTGACGGTGAAAAAGTAGGTGATTTTTCAAGCTACGACATCAATGGAAATCTTCGTTTGAAAGGACACTTCATGTATGGACGATTGCATGGCAGCAACACGGGATATTTTGCGGATGGCACAGTGCGTCACCAATATAATTTCAAGGAAGGATCAAAAGTAGGCACCAATACTGATTTCTTTCATAACGGAAAAATCCAAACACAGGAAAAATTCTCATCAAATGGCGTTGACAGCGAACTCGATGGCTATGACAGCGCGGGGAGAAAACTATTTGAAAAGAATTTTCGCAAAGGAAAGCCGCATGGCATCTGGTCTTTGTATGCTACAGATGGAAAAACATTGACCGCCAAAGAAACC
>CAZNCO010000963.1:0-1518 GCA_964571345.1 uncultured Ohtaekwangia sp. | reverse complement strand
ATGCTAGTAATCCGAAAACGTCTAAAATGATCGATAATTTTGTTCGAGGGGGAGCACGGATGAGAATGGAGGGCATTTATAAGAATAATGCGATTGATAATTGGTTTAAGGCATGGAGAAAAGGAAATCCTCTCGGCGCAATAATTCGGACACCTGGTGCTTTGATAGAAGCGCAGGCAAAACCTCTTATGCAACATTTGGTACCATTATATAAATTAGGAGTCTTTTCAGATCTTGCAAAAGACATAAACGAACAAGTGATTCGTTGGAATTTGAGCAAAGATCAGGAAACAGCATTGTTGCAAGAAGCATGGCGTAGTGTAGATAACCGTTTAGGACAACTAACTTATGATAATCTTTTCTGGAATCGAGCATTAAAAGACTTGGGATTAGCAGGTGTAAGAGCATTAGGCTGGAATATTGGAGATTTACGTGAAATCGGTGGTGGTGTGATGGATATTCCAAAACAATTGATAAGCGGAGATAGAATTACTGGAAGAAGATTTCGAGTTACTCCGCGAATGGCTTACATTATGGCTTTACCAATCGTAACTGGAACCATCGGTGGAATAATTCATTATTTATATACAGGAAAACGTCCACAAGAGTTGAAAGATTATTACTTTCCGCAGACGGGGAAAGGAAGGTTGTCTTTACCATCTTACATGCGGGATATATTCGCTTACAGTAGCAATCCATGGACAACAGTAGAACATAAATTGAATCCAGAAGCGACAGCAATCATGGAGATGCTCAACAATACAGATTATTATGGATATGAAATTAGGAACCCGAATGATCCACTTGTGAAACAGATGATAGAGGAGATGCAATTCATTGGAACGCAGTTCGAACCATTTACAGTGAGTGGAGCGATACAACGAAGGAAAGCAGGTGAACCACTTAGTTCACAGGTTCAAGCCTTTTTTGGATTGATGCCCGCGCCAAAGTACATTGCACAAACACACATTCAAAATGAAATAGATGATCTGTATCAAAAACGATTCGGTGGTACGACTAAGGCTTATTCACAAAAAGAATCCACACAGGCAAAGATCAATGCAGCAGAGGCGATTAGATCGGGCAATGAGCAAGAAGCAAATAACATTTTACAGAAAGCTGTACAAGATGGACTGTTGACACCGGCGCAGGTTACAACTTTCAGGCGCAATTTTAAAACGCCGAACGATGTATTCAAATTTGAAAGATTGCCAAGGGTCGATAGACAAGCGCTAGCTAACAAAATGTCGAAGGAAGAACGGAAGCGTTACCGAATGAAATCTATAAAAATAGAAGATGTTCATTGATGGATGCTTATTTAGATATTTTCCGAGCGAAGAAAAAAATAGTGAATGCAAGGAGAAAGGAAAATAAATATCCTGATTTCCACATGGCTTCAAACAGTATAAAAAAAGTTACAATAGCAACAAGTCCACTCGACCAAGCGATTAAAACAAAGGTTATTTGCAAAAGTGTTTTTCCTTTGAACATTGGTTTGTTGTCGATTTTTCCATTATA
>CAZNCO010000962.1:0-1519 GCA_964571345.1 uncultured Ohtaekwangia sp. | reverse complement strand
GCCTATGAGCAAGCAATTGAAAATTATAAAATCAAGAAGAACCAGAACATTGAGAAGATGCGTGAAGTTTCGGCAGAACTGCGCAAAGTGCAAGGCGACTTTACGAATATGACCAAAGTGTTGGAATCATTCAATGTAACAGCACCGGAAGACGGTATGGTTATTTATGAAAAGGGATGGGACGGAAAACCTGTTAAGGCAGGGTCTCAGATTCAAATGTGGGAGCCAACAGTAGCAACGTTGCCTGATTTGACTAAGATGGTTTCTAAAACATATGTGAATGAAGTAGACGTAAGAAGAGTAAAAGCAGGGCAAAAAGTTGAGATCGGGCTGGATGCATATCCTGATAAAAAACTCACAGGGAAAGTAGTCCAGGTTGCTAATGTGGGCGAACAACGCCCGAATAGTGACGCAAAGGTTTTTGAGGTTCGCGTAGAAATTGATGGCACAGATCCTTCCCTTCGCCCCTCCATGACAACCAGTAATAAAATTATAGCGAATCAAAGAGATAGTGCTTTGTTCATCCCTCTTGAATGTTTGCACAATCAGCATGACTCGATAACATTTGTTTATAAGAAGGACGGAACTGGTGTTGTAAAACAAGAGGTGACCATTGGAGAAACAAATGCGAATGACGTGATGATCACAGCCGGTCTTAAAGAGAATGAAAAGGTCCTTTTATCAGTTCCGTCAAATATGGATGCAGATAAAGTGAACCTTCTTCAGGAGTTGGATGGACATCGCTCCAAAAAGAATGAAGAAACAACTCAAGTTTCTGCAGCCGACCCGCAGGTGAAACAGATTGTACACACTGGAAATCCGGCAAAGAAATAACATGACACGTTGGCTCTCGAATTTATTTATTGCCTTCAACGCAGTGAGGGTAAATAAGGTGAGGTCTTTGCTCACGGCACTGGGTATCATCTTCGGGGTGGCAGCCGTTATTGCTATGCTTGCAATTGGCAATGGCGCTCAAAAGGAATTGCTTGAGCAAATCAAACTTGTTGGTGTTAATAACATTGTTGTTAAGCCAATTGTGGAGCAAAAGGATGAGAAGATTGAAGAGGAGGTTGGAAAAAAAGAAAAGAAAAAATTCTCTCCAGGCCTTACAATGCGAGATGTGGTTAGTGTAAAGGAAAAGTTTCCTGGCATCTCCAGAATAAGTCCTGAAATTCTAATCGAGACGAACTTAATCAGAGATGGTTACAGAAGATCGGCAAAGCTAGTGGGTGTTCTTCCCGAATATTTCGACATTTTTAATTTCTCTCTTCGCGAGGGGCACATGTTCAATGAAGAGCAATTGAAAATGGGTTTGCCGGTGTGCATTATCGGCAGCGGCATCAAAGCCAAATTCTTTCCTACGGTGGAGCCGATTGGCAAAAGCATTAAAGTGGGGCAGCACTGGCTGATTATTATTGGCGTTTTGGATGAGCGCGTTGTATCAAAGGGAAGTATCAATAAGTTGGGCATCCGCGATTTTAATATGGATGTGTACACGCCTCTTCAAACTGTGTTAATC
>CAZNCO010000961.1:0-1532 GCA_964571345.1 uncultured Ohtaekwangia sp. | reverse complement strand
TACCTCTTTGATATAACCTTTTGTCATATCATCATTATGCCATTCGGTTCTTTTTGCAATAATTTTTTTGTAAAGGTCGGCTGCAATTCTGCGGTTCATGGCTACAATCATTGCTTTGCCTTCAAATACGGTTTGCCGTTTTTCAAAATGTGTGACAATATCTTTCGCTAAATTCTTAACTCGTTCCTGATTACCAACAATGGCTTCCAGTTTTGTCCACTTGGCTTTGGCTTTTTGTTTTTCGCTTACTTCTTCGTCTTGTTCCAGCTCCTTATCAAATTCTTCAATCAATCGTCTGCCTTCTTCGTCCAGATTTACTTTTGCCAAACGACTTTCATAGAAAATCTTAACCGTTGCTCCATCATCAACGGCATCCTTAATGTCGTAACGGTCAATATAATTTCCGAAAACCTGTGGTGTGTTTACGTCTGTTCCTTCAATGGGTGTTCCTGTAAAACCGATATACGTTGCGTTGGGCAAAGCATCCCGCATGTATTTTGCAAAACCGTAAGCAATACGTTTGCCGATTACTTCTTTTGTTGCCTTGTCTTTTTCATCTACCAACTTCGCTTCAAAACCATATTGTGTTCGGTGGGCTTCATCTGCAATTACCACTACATTTTTTCGGTCAGAAAGTTGGTCGTAAACGGATTTGTTGTTTTCGGGTAGAAACTTTTGAATGGTTGTAAACACAATGCCACCGCTTGCCACTTTCAAGAGTTCTTTCAAATGTGCTCTGTTCTCTGCCTGAACGGGTTCTTGTCTTAATAGCTGAACAGAAGATGCAAACGTATCAAACAACTGCTCGTCTAAATCATTGCGGTCGGTAATAACTACAATGGTTGGGTTTTTCATTTCGGGTGTAGTGATGAGTTTTCCCGAATAGAAAACCATACTCAAACTTTTGCCCGAACCTTGTGTGTGCCATACCACACCGCCTCTTTTATCTCCATTGATGCCAGAAGCAATAATAGAAGATTGAACAGCTTTGTTTACTGCGTAATACTGATGATATGCTGCTAATTTCTTAACGGTTTGAATTTGTATCAATCCTGTTTTGGCATCTTCTTTTTTCGATTTTTCAAACACAATGAAATTGCGAACCAAATCCAAAAGCGTTGTTGGTTGCAACATGCCTTTCAACAGGGTTTCTAATTGTGGTTTAAATCGTGATGCTTCTTTTATGCCGTCTGCTGTTTTCCAAGTCATATATCGGCTCAAATCTGCTGAAACGCTTCCTGCTTTACATTCCAAACCATCTGAAAGAATGCAGATAGCATTGTAGGTAAACAAACTTGGAATAATGGCTTTGTAGGTTTGAATTTGCTGATAGGCACTTTTGATGTTGGCATTTTCACTGGCTGCATTTTTCAGTTCAATCACCACCAAAGGCAAACCGTTCACAAAAAGCAACACATCAGGTCGTTTATTCTGATTGTTTTCAATTATAGTGTATTGATTGACAACCGTAAACTGATTGTTGGCTGTATTTTCAAAATCTATCAATGCCACTTCATGGCTGCGTTCATAAC
>CAZNCO010000960.1:0-1538 GCA_964571345.1 uncultured Ohtaekwangia sp. | reverse complement strand
TATTGTAAAGCTTGGTGTTTACGCTTTTTATTTGCTTAATCTCTTCATCTTTCATCTTCAATAGCTCCTGGTAACCTTCTACGCGGTCTTTTAGCTCCTGGATTGCTTTTGCATTTCTCTTGTTGCTGCGTTTGAGTTCCGCGGTGATTTCGGCCTTTGCTTTCTCCAACTCCTGCACATCACCACCGAGCTTTTGTATCTCCACAATTTTTTGATCCAACTCTTTTTGAATGTCATTTAGCTTTTGCATTGTGCCCGCCAGATCTTCTTCCGTGGTTGCCAGCTGCTCTTTCACTTCCACTTTTTCCTTATAGTCAAGGTAGATTTTAACGCCCTGTATCAGGATGATTACCAAAAGAATCGAGATAATAACGGTTGACCGATTGGATTTAGCGGGTTGCTGGGAGTTTTCCATAGTTGATTTTCTGGTGCAAATTTAGGTTTACAATGATTACAATGCCCAAACAAAATGCTGTTTTGTAAGAGCAAGGTCGAAAAGAAGAATGCCACACTTAAAGAGGTCTATGCTTCCGTAAACGAGATCATGGTTCTTCACCTCTATCCATGCACGTTCCATTTCTTCCGACAAATGAATATCATCCAATACCATAATACCGGTATCTGACATCCTTCGCGAAAGCATGTTGAAATACCGTATGGTTGGTTCGTACTTATGGTTGGCGTCAATAAAAACGAAATCAATCTTTGTAGGGTCTTGAAGAAAATTTGATAACGTGGTATCCAAGTTCCCTTCGATCAATTCAACGTTTTTTCGTTCGAAGGCCTCGAAATTAGTTCTGGCAATGTTGATGCTGTCGTTGTTTCCTTCGAATGTAAAAACGCTCGCATTTGTATTTGCTGATAGGTATAAAGTAGTAATGCCAAATGATGTACCTAGTTCCAGCACCCGCTCTGCGTCAATGTGTTTCAAGATGCGATAATACAGTTCGCAATATTTCTTGGGTGCCAGACTAGTGGCGGCCACGCGAGCAATTTTTCTTTTACTCCCATTAAAATGAGGAGACCTTACTCCAAGGTCGGCTACACGAATGAACGATTGATTAGAAAGGAGACCGGATCTTGTCTTTTCAATGCGTTTAAATTCTTCAAGCCGTTCTTCACCCTTGAGTACTTTGTTATAGAAATCAAAATAAAAAGGAGAATGAATTGAATGATCATCTACCCGATCGAGCCAATGCGTAACTAGAGACTTAAATTGAAAGAACTTTGACACGAAGTCTTACATCAAGTATAACTGCAAATGTAATAGATTGTGAGCGTAATGCGAATCAGTTTTGCCGCATGGGGGCAATCATGGTGAAGGCCGGAATATTAACCCTGAATTGCTGGCCATCGATGATCCTTTCCATTAAATAGGAGCCTACCATTTTACCGATACCTGATTTGAGATTGCAGCCTGAAACATACTGATGACTTTGTCCTGGTTCGAGCACCGGCTGCTGTCCAACTACACCTCCGCCTTCTACTTCACGAGGCGCGAAACCTGCATCGCTGCTATTCCAGCTTCTTCTCAACAA
>CAZNCO010000959.1:0-1549 GCA_964571345.1 uncultured Ohtaekwangia sp. | reverse complement strand
ATACAACTCAATCTGCACACCAGAAAGCGGTTGCGTTGTTTTTAAGTCGTTCACTACCACAAACGTGTTTCCATCACCTCCGCGCTTGGCTAGTAAACCAAGGTCAGAAGCAATTACTGATTTTCGAATGGTGCGATTGCTTGAATAGTACGCAAGGTTGCAAGGGTTATCACGTTGCTCCCAATCGTAACCTTCTTCATTGTAGTAGTAATAGTTGTCTTCGTAAGAATCCCAATAGCTGTTTTCATTTTCACCCTCTTCATCGTAATTCTCTTCGCTGAAATTTAATCGGCTACCAGAAGATGAGTCGTCACCACCTTCGCATACGTACGCAAGATCGGATTTCTTAAAATTGATTCTTACCTGGTAAATGGCTCCTGGCTCAGCATTGATAAACTTTGAAAGATCGAGCGTAAAGCGATTCCACTTGCCAAGATCTGTAACACCTGAGTTTTCAAGCGTTACACTTTTCTTGAATACGGGTTTGCCCACCCTACGCAGCTCCTGGTTGCCGTCAAAATCATTCACCTGCAAGAACTGAAGAATATTGCTTTCGAAAATTTTCACGATCTGCACGTTCACCGACTTCAGGTTAACTGCTTCAAACGGCAGCACCAGCCCATCTGTGCTCGGTAAAATACTTCCTTTGCCGGTAAAGCGAACAGCCGGTAACAATTGCTCGAAGGTTACATCAAACTCTTCGCCCTTTGGCATCTTGTAATCCAACGAGTTTTTAATTCCTCCTTCAACATGCAGCTTACGCGAACCCGTTTGCCTTACGGGAGGATACACCCGCACTTCGTTGTCTTTGATCTCAAAATCAAGGCTGCCCAAATCAGAAAGAGAAATCAACCCTTCCAGGTTTTGAGTTTCATTCAAAGGATCTGAAAACTGAACGACTACGTGTTGGTTGTTGCCTTGTTCTACACGCACGTTCACTACCTTAAAGTCATTAAGCGCAGGAATATCAATCTCTTTTTGTTCGATGCGGTCTACTTTAATCGCGGCCCCACTGAAGGTGAGCTTCACTTTGCTGGCCGCTTCTTTGCGCAGAACATCTTCTACAATGAAAAGATGCTGCTTGCCATCAGTCGTGTGATTCCAGGTGATTCGCAACTCCTTGCTATCTTGTTCGGCAGAAATCATTTTCTCTACTGATTCTTTTTCAGCATAATCAGCCGTTTGCAGTGTTCCTTCAATTTTTTGACGTCTGAGTTCGGTTTTCAAATAAGGTCTAACATTGTCGATGGAGAACTCAAAATTTTGCGGAATCACCTGGAAGCTATAGTCAAAAGTCTTTAGGTCATCGGGAACAGGAATAACTTTTGAAAGATAAAATGCCGCTTCATAAATCTGCCCCGAAGCAAGGCGACCCGAAGGACGAAACTCCACCGTGCGCCTGTCAAGCCACACCGTAATACCTTTCACCGAAGGACTGAAGTCAAAAAGTTTTATTGACGACTCGCCAATAGCAGCAGAATCAATCACATCTTTGGTAAGCACAATACGAATGGGTGAGCCCGAACTGATAGAGAGCGCTGTGTAAGAA
>CAZNCO010000958.1:0-1554 GCA_964571345.1 uncultured Ohtaekwangia sp. | reverse complement strand
GTTCTACAACAATACCGAGTTGGGTGCAGCTAACCTAGGTCAAACATTGACCAACCGGGTGAAAGATTATTTTCAACAAAATTCAAGCTTGCGAGTTGTGCCTGAGAATGGCGAGCTTCAGATTGAAGGGACCATCATTACCTACTCCACCGCAGCCATTGCTCCGCAGGCCAATGCAGCAGGAAGCACACAACCCAACTATGGAGCCCAAACCCGTTTGACAATTGCCGTGAGAGTTAACTATGTTGATTCAGCTGAACCAAAGAACAGCTTCAAAGACAAAACTTTTTCCTTTTATGCAGATTTTGACAACAGCCAGGATTTTTATGCTGTACAGGAATCATTAGAGAAGAAAATCTTCGATCAAATTCTGCTGGATATTTTCAACGCTACCATCGCCACCTGGTAGCATCTTGCTTAAATAGGCTTTTTCATTTACATTTACTTTGATTGTAACCCCAAGTTTCAGACGTTGGCACAAACCCAAACCAAATCCTGAAGTGGAAAAGGCTTTATTCGAAGACTTACTCTTGAACTTTACAGCATTGGATTCTAACGAAGCCCTTGAAGTAGAGCAATTATCAAGGCAATTCCCATACAGCCAACTTTTGCATTTGATGGCCGCGCGTGCAGCCCAGGATAATTCATTGCCAAACAAAGAAACACTTCTTCATACAAGCGCGATTTACAGCACAGACCGCAGCGTTCTAAAATCAGTGATGATAAGCCCGCGCACCATGCGGGTGCCAACCACTGGACAAGAAGTTCCATTCACAAGGCCGGAACAACAAACAACTCCCGCAACATTCTCAATTGCCTCCTCTGATTCTATTTATCAACAGGTCGAAGATGACTTAGCCAAGCTTCAGGAATCAAAAAGGCTTTATGAAAAAACAATAGAGCGACTCGAAAACGAAAAGCTTCTTCCCCTTGCCGGAATAGAAAAAGCTGAAATGATTGAAGAAAACTCTACCGATGATCTGATCCAGGAAATAAAGTCAACAAAAAAAAAAATAAAGCCTGAAGGAGAGAAGCAGAAAGAACAAATCGAAATCATTGATCAATTTATAAAGGCACGCCCCTCTGTGCCAAAACCCACCAAAAGCTCGTCAAGCAGCGAAGATCTCTCTGAGGGCAGCGCAAATTTCAACGAAAACATTGTTTCCGAAACTTTAGTCGAAATCCTTTTAAAGCAAGGAAAGAAAGAGAAAGCGATCGAGGCGCTAAAAAAACTAATTTGGAAGTTTCCGCAGAAAAAGGCTTACTTTGCAGCCCAAATTGAAGACTTAAAGAAATAATCTCATGTACACGTTATTCATTAGCCTTGCGATCGTTAGCGCAGTATTGTTGGTTTTAGTGGTTCTGGCCCAAAATTCTAAGGGCGGTGGCCTTTCCAGCCAATTTGGTGGCTCTGGTGCCAGTAATTTGATCGGTGTAAAAAAGACTGGTGATGTCTTAGAAAAACTAACTTGGGGTTTTGCAATTGCCATCATTGTTTTTTCATTGGCAACTAACCTAACTACGCCCAACACCGCAGCTCCGACTGATGAAATT
>CAZNCO010000957.1:0-1559 GCA_964571345.1 uncultured Ohtaekwangia sp. | reverse complement strand
GGACCAATCATTGCAACGGGTGGAGCGTTGGGTTCAACCATCGGGCAGCTTTTGAAAATATCCGACAATGAAAGGAAGATCTTGCTTGCAGCGGGCGCCACTGCTGGCATGGCGGCCATCTTTGGTAGTCCGCTGGCAGCCGTTTTTTTAGCAATAGAATTGTTGTTGTTCGAGTTTTCCTCCCGCTCTATTATTCCGGTTGCCATAGCCTGCATGGTGGGTGCCGCAGGCCATCACTTACTGTTTGGACAAAAGCCTGTATTCGAAATGGGCGATATAGCAACTCCGGACTTTTATACACTTGTATCCTGTTGCGTCATCGGCACTGTGATCGGACTCTTATCTGTTTGTGTGAGCAAAGCCGTTTATCTTATTGAAGAAGGTTTTGAAAAGCTGCCGGTTCATTGGATGTGGTGGCCTTCCATTGGAGGCATTTTAGTTGGGCTAGTTGGCTATTTTGCTCCGCGCACACTGGGGGTCGGTTACGAAAATATTACGGATGTTTTAGCAGGTGATTTACCCATGCGGGTTATTTTTTCACTTTGCATTTTAAAATTTATCTCATGGGCAATCGCATTGGGAAGTGGAACATCGGGCGGCACGTTGGCACCCTTGCTTACTATTGGCGGTGCCACAGGCGCATTACTGGGAATGAGTATTCTTTCTTTATTCCCTGCATCAGGGATCACCATTTCTCTGGCCGCGTTAGTGGGTATGGCCGCTATGTTTGCCGGAGCATCACGAGCGCTGTTGACTTCCATTATTTTTGCGCTTGAAACTACGGCTCAATCCAACGCGTTGCTGCCACTTCTTGTAACCTGTGTTGCTTCTTATATCGTTTCTTTTTTTCTCATGGAGCATACCATTATGACAGAGAAAATTGCACGCAGAGGTGTTAAAACTCCACATTCTTATGAACCTGATCTGCTAGAGGGAATAAGGATTGAACAAGTGATAAATGATAAAGGAGTGGTGATCAGTGAAGAGAACAGTATCAAAGATGTTCGTGAATGGTTAACCAGGGAACAAAATTTCAAATCAAATTATTTTATTGTCTCCAATAACGATGGCGAATACAAAGGGGTACTAAGTTCTTTAAGCCTGTTCAGCGACAATCACGATCCGGATAAAAAAGTGGGAACCTTACTAAAGGGACATCATGTAGCCACGCGATTGAACGACAACCTGAGGACGGCTGCTGAACTAATGGCGAAAGAGAATATCGATGTTCTGCCAGTCACGGCAAAGGGCAATAAATCGATTATCGGACTTCTCTCCTACCATGACATCCTTGCCGCCTATAAGTATGGAATTGACGAACATGAAATAAAGCAGCCCAATATTTCGTTGAAACGAAACCGATTAAAAATACTGCTGCAGCCACAAAAGTTAATTGAATTGGCGAAGCGAAAAAACAAATAATGTTAATTAACGAATGTTGTGAACCCTCGAGAAAGTTCGAGGTATTAGTTCAGGAATCTCGATGTTTTGTGAGACGTGTCTCAATTATTATCTCACCTCTTTCACACATCTGAATCCTGTATGTTCCAGCCCAGTAT
>CAZNCO010000956.1:0-1561 GCA_964571345.1 uncultured Ohtaekwangia sp. | reverse complement strand
ACCATAGTCGTTAACTTAAGAATGCGGAAGGGATTTTTTTGAAGAGAATAGATGCCCGTTTGGGGCAAATGCTGTAATTTTCTCCCCATAATTTTTTATTTTATTTATTTAAAAAGCAGGCTTCTTCCCAAGCCTGCTTTTTTTGTTGCTGCAAGTTAACCATAAGGGAGAAACAAGCTAAGAATCGACAAGCAATCGTTCATTAAAAATCAGATGAGCCATCTGGATCAAGTCATCAAAGGAAATTTCTCGGAGGAATTGATCCATGAACTTGCTTCAAGAAGTGGATTCATCAAACGCTCAAGGAAACTGTCGGCCTCTCATTTTTTGAACACGCTTATGTTTTCATGTTGCAATCAGACTACCACGAGTTTGCCTGATATTGCTGCCGATCTAAACCAACAATTCTCGATCGATATCAGCAAAGAAGGTTTGCACAAGAAGTTTAATCGGGAAGCTGTCGCGTTTCTGAAGGGGCTGGTTAAGCATCAATTGACACAACATTTTTCATTGAATACAGAGGCTCCACTTAAACACCATTTCTCAGCTATAAATATCAAAGACTCCAGCAAATTCTCTTTGCCCAGCGCCTTCAATAAAAGCTATCCGGGTTTTGGGAATTTTAGTAAGACAAACGGGTTGATGAATTTGCAGTACGAGTATGATTTGGTAAGTGGAAATTGGATAAACCTTGAACTGACGAGCGCTAAAAGAAATGACCAGCAGGATTCAAAGCAAACGATAGACTCTATTACCAAGGGGGGATTGTACGTCCGCGATTTGGGATATGTAACACCAACCTATTTAAAAGCAATCATCCAAAAAGAAGCAAGCTTTCTAAACCGCATGCCTCCACAGGTAAATATCTACACCCTGGACAAAGAATCAATCAGTTGGAAAAATATCAACCGCAAGTTCACCAAAACAGGGACAAGTGCATTAGATATAGATGTGCTCATCTATGAAAAAGACCTCATCAAATGCCGGTTGGTAATAGAACCAGTAACAAATGAAGAATACAAGAAGAGGCTTACACACGCTCACAACTCTGCAAAACGACATGGTGTTGGAATATCTAAAGAGCACAAAATCCGATGCCGTTACAATTCTTTCATCACTAATGTTGATAGAACAATACTCCCGGTTGAAAGAATACGAAAGACTTACTACTTACGCTGGCAAATCGAATTGGTCTTTAAAACCTGGAAGTCAGTTTTTGAAATACACAAAGTAAAAAAAGTGAAGACGGAGCGTATGGAATGCCAGCTCCTGGCAAAGCTTATCTGGGTTCTGCTGAACTGGCGATTGTTCCAAAGTTGCAACCATCAACTACATAAGCAAGCTCCAGACAAAGGAGTAAGTCTCCATAAATTTTTCAAAAGATGTATCAGTTTTTCACAATCACTAAGGTTGGTTATTCTGAAGAGAATCAATTTTTCAAAATGGATAGTAGATACATTCCTGCCTCTCATTGATAATACGCTCTGCGAAGCACCCTCAAACAAACTGACTTATTACCAAATACTTAATGCCTTTCAATCTTCTTAAGTTAACGACTATG
>CAZNCO010000955.1:0-1574 GCA_964571345.1 uncultured Ohtaekwangia sp. | reverse complement strand
ATTTTGCTTTGGTCGCGGTAATCTTTGTAGCGAAAAGTGACTTCGTTTTCTGTGATGGCAGAGATACGATGATTGGAGATGGCGATCTTGTGGGTATAGCGGCCCAGATATTCAATCACTTGTTTGGGTCCACCGAAAGGTTGCTTGGCATAAACCACCCAAGGGTTTTTGAATAAGCTATTGTAAAACGGTTTATCAAGTCCTTTAATTGTGTTGCGTAGAGCCGCTACAAATCTGGCGCGGAATACCGAGCTCATAGCTTTTACAGGAAAAAGAAATTCACCATCACTGCGCGAATGTTTCCAGTTGCCTGCCTTGGTTAATCCGCCAGCGGGAACAATACAATGCAGATGCGGATGCAGGGATAAGTTTTGTCCCCATGTGTGAAGGATGCTGATCATACCGGTTTCGGCACCGAGCTGTTTTTCATCTTGCGCAAAGGATCGGATTACATACCAGACAGTATCAAAAAGGAGTTTGTAAATCTTGGCGGGTTCATAGAGGCAGAGTTGGTTGAGCTCTTGTGGCAAGGTGAAGACGACATGGAAGTAAGGCACTGGCAAGAGATCCGCTTCGCGAGCGAGGATCCAGCGCTAGCGTTGTACCTGCTGGCACTTAGGGCAATGGAGGTTTCGGCAGGAGTTGTAACTGATGCGCAAATGACCACAGTTGGAGCATTGCTCGATATGCCCGCCCAGTGATGCATGTCGACATCTTCGGATGGCATCCAGCGTGCGCCATTGCCAGGAGTTCAAGGACAAGGAGCGCGTGAGCTTCAGCCAATGTGTGTTGAGCACATCGGCCATTTCAAAAGGGGGCCGCACCGGTCAGTTTTTTTCGTAGAGCTTATCGAGTGGGGAAAACGGTGGTCGTCTTCCGGGCTGTGCTACATGAAGGTACACCATAGTCGTCTCGATAAAAGAATGACCGAGAAGTTCTTTGATGGAAACAATGTCGAGCCCCTCTTCGAGTAAATGGGTAGCATAGGTATGACGAAGTGTGTGAACGGTAACTTGTTTTTGGATTCCACTTTTGCGGGTAGCTTCACGGACCACCCACTGCACACCTTTTTGGGAAAATCCTTCATGATGATCTTTTCCATTGAAGAGCCACTTGTGGGGCCGTTCTGCTTCCAGGTATGTTTTCAGGCCACGGCTTAGATTTAATCCGAGAGGGACATAGCGATCTTTGCGGCCTTTGCTTTGGCGCACATGGATTGTGTTGCGTTCAAAGTCTACATCTTTGATCAGTAACATGCGGGCTTCCTGGCAACGTAATCCACAGCCGTAAAGCACGCCTAGAAGAATACGGTGCTTTAACAGGTCGGGTGCTTTGAGCAAGGCTTTCATTTCGGATCGCCCCAGGACGACCGGTAATTTTTTATCACGCTTGAGTTTGGGCAATTTGATGGCGCGGTCATCAAGTCCTTCGCAACGAAATAAAAAGCGAAGGCCATACACGGTGTGTTTAAAGAAAGACTCCGATGAAGTAGTGTTTTTCTTTTTTACCATCAGAAGATATTCCTCGCTCTGTTCAATGTCGATTTGGTGGGGCAGGCAATTGAAGTGCAGTGC
>CAZNCO010000954.1:0-1577 GCA_964571345.1 uncultured Ohtaekwangia sp. | reverse complement strand
CTGAGGGCACTGTGCGCAGACGCTCTGGCGGTAACTCATACAAATCCTCATCGATCGATTCACCTGGATGAATTTTTTGCTGAATACCATCGAGCCCGGCCATCATCATTGCTGAAAAAGCCAAATAAGGATTTGCCATAGGATCTGGAAAACGTACTTCAATTCTGCGTCCCTTATCCGAATTGATTTGTGGAATACGAATTGCAGCCGAACGATTACGTGCTGAATAAACGAGTAAAACAGGTGCTTCAAAACCCGGTACCAATCGTTTGTAACTATTGGTAGACGGATTGGTCAATGCATTTAAAGCGCGTGCATGTTTGATGATCCCACCAATGTAGAATAAAGCCGTTTCTGATAACCCTGCATAATGTTCACCCGCAAATAAATTCACGCCATCTTTTGATAACGATTGATGGCAGTGCATCCCACTCCCATTATCGCCAATAACGGGCTTTGGCATGAACGTCGCAGTTTTACCATAATTATGCAACATTCTGAATGACATATTTGAGGAGTTGTATCTCATCTGCCTTTTGCGTAATCGTGTTAAATCGCGTAGCAACTTCACATTGATTCCCCGTGGCAACCTCATGATGATGGGCTTCTACTACAATACCTAACGCCTCTGCCGTTAAACAAATGGCTGAGCGAATGTCTTGTGAAGAATCGACGGGTGGTACGGGAAAGTAACCGCCTTTCACACAAGGGCGATGACCAATATTCCCACCATGAAAAGATTTACCAGAATTCCATTGCGCTTCCTCAGAATCCACTTTATAAAACACCTGGTTCATGCCAACTTTCCAACGTACATCATCAAAAAGAAAAAACTCTGGCTCCGGACCAAAATACGCCACATCAGCAATACCCGTTGATTTCAAATAAGCTTCTGCACGTTGTGCAATAAAGCGTGGATCACGGTCATACCCTTGTAGCGTTAAAGGATCAACCACGTTACAACGCAATAGTAAAGTTGCATCATGAAAAAAAGGATCTAACTGTAGTGTGCTGCAATCAGGCATGAGCGCCAAATCGGACTGATTGATCTTTTGCCAACCCTTGATAGATGAACCATCAAACAACTTACCATTTTCTAAAAAATCATCATCTATAGCACTGACGGGAAGAGTGATATGCTGTTCTTTGCCACGAGTATCAGTGAAACGCAAATCGATAAACTTTGCATGATGCTCTTTAATTTTACGCAATAAAACATCTTTGTTACTCATACCATCCCCTCTGCAAAAGCCAAACAAGAAAGGTTGATAGTCTACCGAAGTCATATACGGGAAACAATCTTCACAACTCTCTCTGCCTTTAATCGGCTTTCTGTAAGAAGTTTGATAAATAAGCATTGCCGTTCATCTTTTTTTGTATATACTTATTCTTATCGTTTTCTGCTAAACAGGGACTGTAAGTGAAACGTTTTTTATATGGTGTCACTGCGATCGCACTAACGACGCAGGCTTTTGCTGGAACCATGGGTGAATCAAAAGATTGGCGCTGGGTCGGCGAGCTCTCCGCAGGTCCGCTCTGGGCAAATCCCGGTGCAACACAAACCTTTTATCTAACAC
>CAZNCO010000953.1:0-1604 GCA_964571345.1 uncultured Ohtaekwangia sp. | reverse complement strand
AATTGTTGGTTGAAGTCAAGCTATCTTTAAAACTAGTAACCTGCAGTTGGCGTACTTCAATGTTCCCTCGGAAGTTTATTATTTCCTCTTCTTTATCTCGGGCAAGAAATTTATTGGCCTTGAGAGAATCATACATCATCGCAATCTGAACAGAAAAAGCTAGTTCTCTCTTTCCGTTCACCATCATCTTTGGATAAATAGTTCTGCAAAGTTTTACGTCCTCCTGGTAGGTGGCATCTGTTGGCAGCGAAACAAATCCTTCCTTTGAGTAGTTACTAAATGCCGGATCAGACAATTCAAGCGAATCAAAAACAGCAGTATCAATTTTTGCCAATGAACGGGTCTGCATCAGTTTTTCACCCAAAACAACATTTCCAGCTTCTTTAATAGCATCACTTAACATGAGATTGCCAAGTGTATCCAGAAGTTGAGGACAATTAATACTATCTCTCAAGCCACCCTCACAATCAAAGAAACCATCGAAGGCAATTACTTTTGGTTTATATTGACTGATAATTTGAAATTCACGAGCGACATCCCTTCTAGGAAGTCTGCCAACATTTACCAGCACAATTCGTTCGTCAACTTTAGGATCTTCACGAAGTTTATTGAAAACATAATCGGTCAATTCAGTGTCAGACAGAGCTTGGGAAATGGAATCAAAAGCACTGAACAATTTAAGATCAGTAATTTTTGAAACGAGCCACATCATTCCAAACACAAAAACAGTTACGAAGAAACATTGAAGCCAGAATTTTTTCATAAACTAGGTAAGGTTAGCTAGTAAATTTAGAAATTTACCTCAATCAATTAAAAGGCGTTGAATCTTTCTACCAAAGAATTAGTTACGGGAATAAAAAATGGAAGCCGAATTGGGTTAGCCAGAGCAATTACGCTATGTGAAAGCCACAGACGTTTGGATCAACAAAAGGCCCATGCAGTACTTCAAAAAGTTCTTCCTCAAACCGGCTATTCTATCCGTATCGGCATCACTGGGGCGCCTGGAGTAGGAAAGAGCACTTTCATTGAAGTGTTTGGAAAATACCTTACTTCTCTTGGAAAAAAGGTTGCTGTGCTGGCAATTGATCCTAGCAGCGCGAAAACAAAGGGAAGTATTCTCGGAGATAAAACAAGGATGGAAGAACTTTCGCGCGACCCCCTTGCTTTTATCAGGCCTTCGCCTTCGGGGCATTCGCTGGGTGGTGTTGCTGCGCGAACGCAAGAGACAATTTTGCTTTGTGAAGCTGCGGGTTTTGAAATCATTATTGTCGAAACAGTGGGTGTGGGGCAATCCGAAACCGCAGTGCGCAACATGGTCGATTTCTTTTTACTCTTGCAACTGGCTGGCGCGGGTGATGAACTGCAAGGTGTGAAAAAAGGAATTATGGAAATGGCCGATGCGATCGTAATCACCAAATGCGATGGAGACAACGTGAAGAAAGCAAAACAAGCCCAAGCCGAGTTTCAACACGCGTTGCATTTATTTCAGCCAAACGAATCCGGGTGGCTTCCTAAAGTGTTAACTGCTTCTGCAGCTGAAAAAAAAGGCATCGCTGAAATATGGGATACGATTACCAAATATGAATCGCACACAAAGGCAAATG
>CAZNCO010000952.1:0-1606 GCA_964571345.1 uncultured Ohtaekwangia sp. | reverse complement strand
CCTTAGACTACTCTCTGCCCGATATGCCTGGTGAAAAAGTACTGAAGGCTATTCGGGAGTTCGACCCTGATATAAGCGTGATCATTGTCTCAGCCCAGGAAAAGATCGGTACCGCGGTAGAGCTATTGAAGCTCGGTGCCTTCGATTACATTACAAAAGACGAAGAAGCGAAAGATCGAATTCTTAACTCAATAAAAAACGCAAGGAATAAGAACTCTCTGATAAAGGAAATCGGCAAATTAAAACAGGAGATCTCGACTAAATACGATTTTGAAAAAAGCATTGTAGGAAGCAGCCCAGCTATTAAGAAGATCTTTTCATTACTTGAAAAAGCTATCAATAGCCAAATTACAGTTTCTATAACTGGTGAAACCGGAACGGGAAAAGAGCTTGTGGCAAAAGCTGTTCATTATAACTCGAAAAGAAAAAACAAGCCTTTTGTAGCGGTCAACATTGCAGCCATTCCGAGCGAGTTGATTGAGAGTGAATTGTTCGGTCATGAAAAAGGAGCCTTTACCGGGGCTGCCAATCGTAGAATTGGAAAATTTGAAGAAGCTGAAGGAGGAACGATTTTTTTAGACGAGATCGGTGAAATGGATTTAAATCTCCAGGCCAAGCTGCTACGTGTACTTCAGGAAAAAGAATTATCAAGAATTGGCAGCAATCAGGTTGTAAAATTGGATGTACGGGTGATTGTGGCCACCCATCGAAACCTTGCCGAATCAGTAAAAACGGGAAAGTTTAGAGAGGATCTGTATTATAGATTGCTTGGTCTACCCATTCACCTACCTCCGCTCAGGGAACGCGGTCAGGACATTATTGTATTGGCGAGGCACTTCTTGGATACTTATTCAAAAGAAAATCAACTACCAAAGTTTAAAATTTCCGTTGACGCCCAGAATAAATTGCTGCAGTATGCCTTTCCGGGAAACGTAAGGGAACTGAAGTCAATAATGGAGCTTAGTGCCGTTATGGCGGACGATCAGGAAATTTTACCAGATCATATTAATTTCAACAGCGTGATTGGTGAAGAGTCTCTGCTACTTAAAGAGATGACCCTGCAAGAATACACCTACCGAATCATCAGAAGCTACCTTAACAAATATGATAACAATGTTTTAGAAGTAGCGAGAAGATTAGATATCGGAAAATCCTCTATCTACAGATGCCTGAAGGATATGGAACAGGCCAATATTTAAAAACCTGAATGAATACACTAAAGCAATACATAAAAGGCGGAGCGTTTTTTAAAGCAGTTGTAGAGGAAGGCTCCGACATCATATTCATCGTAGATTACAATGGGGAAATAGTCTATCACAATGCGGCAGTAATTGAAACGCTTGGCTACCGAAAGAATGGATTAATTGGTAAGAACTTCTTTGACTTTATACTACCCTCCACCCTTCCAGAGTTTCGAAAAGCCTATCAGCAAAGTACACGAAAACGATTTAATGAATCTGTCGAGTTTCAGTTTCTTTGCAAAGACAAGTCCTACAAATACCTTGAATTCAATTCCATCAATCTTCACCATAGCAAGAAAATCAAAGGATTGATACTCGACTGTCGGGATATTGCTCAACGCAAAAAGGATGCAGAAGAACTACTG
>CAZNCO010000951.1:0-1633 GCA_964571345.1 uncultured Ohtaekwangia sp. | reverse complement strand
CGACATGAGGCAGGGGATGAATCGCTTTCTTAAAGGCATCGGCATTACTTTCAGGCGGGATGAGGAGACCAAGAGACCACGCGTGAACAAGCTCGGCTCGCAGCTTGACAGGAAGCAGAAGGCGGAAGGGGAGTATTATTATAGTGTGGTGGGGAGATGATGGACAGTAATCGATTTTGGGTGCCCGGTATTCCAGCAACTTTTGCCACAAAAGGAGAAATCCCTTGGAAGAAGATAATAGAGAGTTCAATTTGCTCCATTCCCATTCCTTCTAATGAAAACTTTGGGCTTGATTTAAAATTTATATTACCGACCTTAGCTCCAAATAACCAACCGCTTGACATAGATAACCTCTGTGAGCCTGTCTTTTCGGTTTTAATCAATAAATTAGGCTGGTTTGATGGCAAACGACAGAATGTCAGATGGTGGCGCGCAATAAAAATTTGTGGTAAACCAAGTGGATTACAATTATCGGCGGAAACAAGGATACCTCTAGAAATGACTCATGTATTGGAAAATCTTCTTTTTGATGGTGTTTATGAAGGTGAATTACCCCGCAAAGCTACGGACAATCAAATTCCATCGTGGCTTAATTCATTAAAAAAATTTGAATTACCGCAAAATAACTACAGATTTGTAATCCGCCTTCAATTCGGAGGACTTAAACTAAATATAGGAAATATTGCCACAGGAGAAGTAAAATCTATCATTGATTGCCTTTATCCAGTTATCGGAGGTTTAAAAGGTAAACCTGAGGATTGGCGAGTTGATGTCCTCCAAGTTGAGAAAGGTGCAACAAATCTTAATGATTACGTGAGAATAAGTATATGGAATGTTAATACCCCAATCTAATGACAAGCATTATATAAACAGGCACAAAAATTAGTTACTATGGAATCAACCATCGATTTAGAAGACAGATTGCTCAAATTGGATAAAGCTCTTCATGATATTCTGCAATCGGTAAAGCACCGCAAAGTAGAGGATGAAGAGGCTGAAATAAAAAGCCTTCGACAACTTGTCCAAAAAATTGGCTCACACCGAGTCGAGGAAAAGGATACTACATCAATAATCAGAGAAATGCGGGAAAAATCCTATGACATTTAGACTTCCTGCAACACTTACAATAGACTCCAGTGTACTTGTTAAAGCGCTTGTACCACCTTTAAGGCGAAAGGAGGACGAGATTTACAAGCAGCAAATGCAATTGCATGCTAAAGCGTTGCAAATTTTTGAAGACGTGGTTCGGAAAAATATAGCGATGTGCATACCGTCTGTGGTTTTAATAGAGGTTGGCGCTGTAGTTTCTCGGATGGCAAATGATGAATGGCTTGCAAAAGAAGCTGTTGAAAAAGTGAGGACACATGCAACTCAGATTTTATTTGATTACGACCTATTAGAACCCACGATTTTAACGGCCATACAAACCAAGGCAAGTGGATTTGATAACCTTATACTATCGTGTGCCATATCAACAGGTTGTGCAATTATCTCAGATGACTCGAAACTGCATGAAATAGCAAAGGAACATGGGCAAGAGAGCTACTTGTTAAGAGAACTTGTATAAGGTTATTTAGATTATGCCAATCGACCCAATCTGCAAAATGCAGGTAGATGAAACAACACCATTCAA
>CAZNCO010000950.1:0-1637 GCA_964571345.1 uncultured Ohtaekwangia sp. | reverse complement strand
CTCATAGCATTTGTATAGCGTGAGTTGGGCAAAGACTGCGTTAGCAAAGAGTGATAGCAGCACAATCGGCAGTACAAATCTTTTTGAATTCAGCATTTTCTTTATCATCCTGAGTGAGTTCGTCTACTGATTTTTTCAAATCTGATCGAAAAATAAAAGGAAAGGTTGGTTTAAGCCTAGGTTTACAATGTTAACTGTAAAAAAATAAACCTGAGATGTGTTAAATCACTTCTGGACTGCTGTATCTCTTACGAGACCTTTTGGCAGCCGCACGGTAAATGTTGAGCTATCGCCAAGTTTGGAAGTAACAAGAACCTTGACTTGAAATTTATTAACCGATTTTTTCATGACGTAGAGCCAAGACCAAGACCTTACCTTCTTAAAGAAAATAAACTTCGGGGAGAAAAAAGAAAAGGCATCCGCTGTGCGGACGCCTTCGTTTGGTAAGCAAAAATGAATTTCAATACTTTGCAGGTTGACCCACGGCTGGAGTTGACTTTTTAATGAATTCACGAATATGGTCATTGGATGTGACCAGATCCTCAGCACGCAAATACATCATGTGTCCGCTGCGATATCCTTGAAACGATAACCTGTCTTTCATTTTTCCACTTGGGTCTAATTGCCACATGGTGTATTTCGCATCAAAATAAGTAGTGGCACCATCATAATAACCTGATTGAAACATCACGTGCAAGTATGGATTTTCAGCCATCGCAAGTCGCAGGTTTTCCCCGGTGCGATCATCTTTATTATCCCACGGATGCACAGGGCCAAACATGTTGTATTGTAAATCCGTTTTGAATTTCAATACATCACGTAGGTAATAATTAATTGCTGGTGTAAAGGAATGAAGCCACGAAGTAAGTTCAGAATTATAATCTGGAGACTGACCTGCTTCTTGTTTGTCGATACCGCGATAACGAGAGTCGAGTCGCCCTACCGTAAATGATTTGTCTCTCAGAAGCTCCTTCCAGAAATAGTTAGTAGGCACACTCAGGTTATGCTGAAGAATGACTTTCTGTGAAAGGCCCGAGTAACGTGCCATTTTTCCGGCAATTTCGTTGCGGTTTTTTTCATCAATGAATCCGCCTTTTGAAAGCGCAGGTATCAATTCGTTCAATGTAAATGTTTCCGATTCAGCCAGCACTTCATTCAAATCTTTCTGTTGCAAATCCTGAGGCAACATTTTGTGATACCATGCTGTTGCTGTAAAATAAGGAACGGATAAAGCATCATTCACCGGACCATCGCGTTTAATACCCAACTCTGTTGGAGAAACTAAAACCACTCCGTTTAGATAAGCCCAGTGAGAATTTTGCAATTCAAGTGCTAATCCGGAAACGCGCGCTGTGCCATAACTTTCTCCGATTAAATACTTTGGAGACAGCCATCTTCCACTGCGCGACATAAAATTATCCAACCAGTCGGCCAGGTATTTTATATCCGCGTTCACGCCAAAGAATGTAGACTTCTCTGCTTTTGCATCGAGTATGCGCGAAAACCCGGTATTTACAGGATCCACGTAAACAATATCGGCAACATCGAGAATAGAATTTGGATTGTCCTTCACGCCATATGGTTGTACCGGGTATCCCTCACTATCGATATTCAAAATTTTTGGGCCCGTGTATGCC
>CAZNCO010000949.1:0-1641 GCA_964571345.1 uncultured Ohtaekwangia sp. | reverse complement strand
GGTTAGTACCGTCGCAATCCAGCGATAAAGTGTACCACGTAGATGAAAAATTCGTTTGTGATTGCCCCGATGCGGAATATCACAAAGCTTCATGCAAGCATTCAATAGCCGTCCGTTACTATCTGCAAGTTGAGAAGGACACACCCAAAGGGGTTGAGGAAACAAAGATACGCTTAACATATAAACAAGCATGGGAAGCCTATAACAAGGCTCAGACAAGCGAAATAAAAATGTTTGATGAACTTCTGAAAGACATCGTAGAGGGTGTGGAAGAACCACCGCAGGATTTTGGCAGACCTCGCTTGAGCCTTAAGGAATCTGTCTTTTGTTCAGTCCAAAAGGTCTATTCGCAACTTTCAAGCAGGAGGGCATTTTCATTATTTGGCAATGCCGTAGAGCGTGACCAAATAAAACACGCCCCACACTTCAATACCGTTGGCAAACTGCTGAATCGTGAGGACTTAGAGCCATTGCTTCATAAGATACTGAGCCTATCGGCACAACCGCTTAAGGCAGTAGAAGAGACCTTTGCAACCGATAGCTCAGGATTCAGGACTACAAGCTTCGGGGAGTATGCACAACAGAAATATGACCTCAAAAGGCAGCACAAATGGCTTAAGGCTCACATCGTTACAGGAGTAAAAACCAATGTCATTGCCAGTGCAATCATAACAGATGGCGAGAGCAGATAGCCCGCAGTTTGTACCGCTTGTGCAGGATACCGCACAGAACGGCTTTACCATCAAAGAGATGGTTGCGGATAAGGCATATTCAAGCAGGGAGAACCTTGAAGCCGTTGGTCAGGTCGGAGGGGTTGCGTATATTCCATTCAAGAGCAACGCAACAGGCAGGGCGGGAGGCAGCAAGCTATGGCATAAGATGTTCCTATACTTTCAGCTTAACCAAGAGGAATTTTGGAATCATTACCACAAGCGAAGCAATGTCGAAAGCACATTCAACATGATAAAAGCGAAGCTTGGGGATAAGCTGAGGTCAAAGAACTTTATGGCTCAGAAAAATGAGCTATTGTGCAAGCTGATAGCTCATAACATCATAGTCCTGATACACGAGATGCATGAGTTGGGTATCGAACCGAACTTCGATACTCAAAATTTATCTTTTTGATTTTAATGAATACGAGAGACTGTGATTTGTATTCTTGATGATTAATTCTTTTTCATCGGTCGTCCATTGGTATGTTTTTAAAAGCATTTTTGGGAGTATGTTTTCATAATCTTCGACAAGCATTCTTAATGATGGATGGATTTCATGGGCTAAAATGATACCTTTAACGTTGTTCACTTCTTTTTCATTTGCCTGCATAATATTTTTCTTCGCCCACGTTAGGTAGCATAAAAGCTGTCCAAAAACTTCATGCCTTGCTTGTTCAGATTTTATTTCAACAATAACTATATCATTGTCAAAATCATCAAAACAAATGATGTCGGGTTCATCTTTACCAAAATCAAACTCAGGAGCATTAAAAATAGGAATACTTTTCCCATTAATATTGCCAAAAGATTTAATTTGCGCAGGTCGTGGTTTATATGGAACTAAATTACTTCCTAATTTTCGAAGATTTTCTTTTTCTATACATGACGACTTAAGTAATTACGCATAATTTTTGTAAAATTGTATTCG
>CAZNCO010000948.1:0-1642 GCA_964571345.1 uncultured Ohtaekwangia sp. | reverse complement strand
GGCGTGCGCACACCATAGCGGTCGCCTAAATAAATATTGTCACCCATTCCGATCTCATCGCCATAGTACATCACAGGTGTTCCGGGCAATGAGAACAAGAGCGTGTAGAGAAGCTCCATCTTTCTTCGATCGTTGTTCATGAGCGGTGCAAGCCGTCTGCGAATGCCAAGATTGATTTTTGTTTTAGCATCAGTGGCATAAGCTTTGAAAAGATAATCTTTCTCTTCTTCCGTCACCATGTCAAGCCCAATCTCGTCATGGTTTCTCAGGAAGATCGCCCACTGACTATTCGCTGGTGTTTCAGGTGTTTGATCAAAAATGTCGATGATGGGATAACTATCTTCTGTACGCAACCCAAGGAATAAACGTGGCATGAGAGGATAGTTGAAGCACATGTGGCACTCTTCGCCACCACCAAAATATTCAGCCGCATCTTCAGGCCACAGGTTTGCTTCCGCGATTAAAATCCTGTCCTTATAATTCTTATCGATGTGTGCGCGTAACTTCTTCAGAAATGCATGCGTCTGCGGCAGGTTCTCGCAATTGGTTCCGTCTTCCTCAAACAAAAACGGAACGGAAGGCAGTCGAAATCCGTCTACTCCTGCTTTCAGCCAATAGTCGGCAACTTTAATCATCTCCAGCTGCACTTCCGGGTTTTCAAAATTCAATTCCGGCTGAAAGCGATAGAAACGATGCCAGTAATATAGTTTTGCTTCATTGTCCCACGCCCAGTTAGTGGCTTCTTCATCCTGAAAAAGTACGCGTGCTTCCTTGTACTTATCTGGTGTTTCACTCCACACATAATAGTCTTTAAACCGAGATCCTGATCTTGCCTTCCTGGATTTTTGAAACCAGGGATGCTGATCGGACGTGTGATTCAAAATCAATTCAGTAATCACACGCATTCCTCTCGCATGCGCTTCCTTCAGGAAGAGACGAAAGTCGGCCATCGTGCCGTACTCTGGGTGCACATCGCAGAATTCACTCACATCATAACCATCATCTTTCAGTGGCGAAGGGAAAAAAGGCAGCAACCAGATAGTATTTACTCCGAGGTCTTCAAGGTAATCCATCTTAGAGACCACGCCCTGAAAGTCACCGATGCCATCGCCATTGCTATCGCAAAAAGCGCGCACGCTTAACTCGTAAATAATGGCGTCTTTAAACCACAAAGGATCGTTCTTCAAAACATTGGGCATGTTACATGAATGATTCGTGAATTTCTAATTTAAACAAGTGAAAGGGCATTTTGAATGGATTAATCTGAACAAAATTCCATTCTTGTGTCCACGTGTAATGTTCATCCGTAATCAGGTCGTGCAACTTCACGTTTATCTTGTCCCCCAACTTCAACCGATCTTTTGGTAGTTGAACAAAGCCTTGCTGCTGCCCGTGAGGATCGAGGTTAACCACCATCAGAATAATGTTTGATAAATCATCGGTCGCTTTCAGGTATGCAATCAGATTTGGATTTTCGATCGCACAGAACTGAACATTCCAGGTAGACTGCAGAGCTTTGTTCTCCTTACGGATTTTGTTGAGCAACGACAGGATGTCGGTCATGCGATTTGTGCGCTTCCAATCGGATTGCACACCCTCTTTGTTCTTTTCATTAAAATATTTTTCTTTCACTTAAATCGGT
>CAZNCO010000947.1:0-1642 GCA_964571345.1 uncultured Ohtaekwangia sp. | reverse complement strand
GTATTGTATCATTATATTTCAATGACTGTTGCAGCAGAAGATTCAATGAAAAATGAATTTGATTTTATAAAAATTGTCAAAGAGCTCGATCATAAATCGGATGCAGGCAGGCTTACCGTGATTTTAAAATATCTTAGCCGATGGGGTGTCAGTTACTGGTTTCATTCTTATGAATCAGGAACGAATCTCATTGTAGACATAGGAGACGTTGGACAGCGGATTGGAATAAGCTCTCATTTTGACCGCGTTGAAGTCTCACCGGGCGCTAATGACAATGGTTCATCTGTGGCCGTTTGTCTTTACATAATCAGGCACTGTATTGATCATCCTGGCAGATTTACTCTACGCGTTTTCTTTTTTGATGAAGAAGAGAATGGGCTGAAAGGATCCTCTGCATATGTAAAAAAATATGGGGCTTCCAATTTGAGTGGGCTGATAAACATGGAATTGGTTGGCATGGGCAACAGGTTTGCGGTCTGGCCAGTTCTGTCATCCGCGAGCACTCCACTATTGGAAAATTTTCGTCTCAGCGCTGCCAGCAAGGGAATTGAGGTCTTGCACTTTGACAAGATCGTGACCAATACTTCGGACCACCTGCCGTTTATGCAGGCTGGGCTCATGGATGTCTTTACAATCACTTGTATTTCTGAAAAGGACCTCGAAGCAGCTTCCCGCTACCAAAAGGCGTTAGCCCTCGGGGCAGATAAGTCAACTCTTTTTGAAATTTTATCAATGGCTCCCCTATTTGAACATTATCATCAACCAACGGATTCATTTGATAAACTTATTCCAGCAGCGATGGAAATGACAGCTACGACCATTATTCAAACGCTGCTTAGCATACAATCATTTAATCAGCACTAACTGAACATACTTACGTCCAAATGAAAAAAGAAAAGAACACACCTTTCGTCTTTAACCGCCCTGTGGAAGGAAAGGAGTTCTTAAACTATACCAAAGAACTTATGGAAGTTGTCAATGCATTGACTTCTTCAGGTACCCTCTATTTTGTTTCATCTTATAGCGGCTACGGGAAAACTTCATTCGCATATGCCGCCATGAAAGCTGTGAAAAGAAAAAAGAGGAATGTGGTCCTCACATACATTAACCTGAAATCCTTCAAGTCTCCCATCGAATTTTGTGTCCGCTTTGTAACTTCTATTTACAAATCATTCGGGATAGAGCTTGACTCGAAGTGTTATGAAAACAGGACCCTTATTGATATAATGGATTTGCCAGACCGGCTGGCAAAAACGCATCGTAAAAAAATTGTTGTGTTCCTTG
Source organism: uncultured Ohtaekwangia sp. (assembly GCA_964571345.1). Lineage (GTDB taxonomy): Bacteria > Bacteroidota > Bacteroidia > Cytophagales > Cyclobacteriaceae > ELB16-189. The sequence goes on along the minus strand of CAZNCO010000947.1, from coordinate 358 downwards.
ATGACTTCGACTCAATTTCAGGAATGAAGGATCAATTATACCTTGAAGGGCTGTTGCGTTCATATTGGCAGGATCCTGGAAATATTTCGATCTGCGCGTTGATGAAAACCACCGGTGATACTCTTTCTCTTTACGGTGATCACGGCAGGCCATTTTATCATACAGGGATGTTTAAGATGTTAGGCCATAATTTTGATGAGCGTTCATGGTCCGGTTATATTCAAACTGGATTTGTAAATGCGGGCCGAAAGATCGAAGTCAAAGCCACAAAATACATTTTTAAGAAAATGAACAAGATCCCTCGTCAAATCCAGTTTTTGTGCCACTTGCTTTACATGTCTGGCCAAAGGAATATTAC
>CAZNCO010000946.1:0-1642 GCA_964571345.1 uncultured Ohtaekwangia sp. | reverse complement strand
GTGTAAGAATGTACCTCGGTCCATCCATCATGTACGGGCTCACCATGATCACGTTATTCATGATGCTCATTCCGGTTATGTTTTCCATCAGCGTAAAGCTTACCTGGTTTGCCTTGATTCCGTTGCCTTTGCTTTCGGTGAGTATTTTTTATGTAAACAATATTATTGAGCATCGCAGTGAAGAAATTCAAAAAAGTCAATCGCGCCTGAGCACGTTTGTGCAGGAAGCTTTTTCCGGAATTCGCGTGCTCAAATCGTTCACCAGAGAGAAAGACTCGGTAGCACGATTTGCTGCTGAAAGTGAAGAATACAAACGACAGTCGGTGAAACTCACCAAGGTGGAGGCGCTCTTCTATCCGTTGGTGCTTGCATTAGTGGGTCTTAGTGTAATTCTTACGGTGTATGAAGGAAGTGTAGAAGTGATCAACGGCACGCTCACTTTTGGAAACATTGCCGAGTTTATCATCTACGTAAACATTCTTACCTGGCCGGTGACGCTGTTGGGTTGGACGACCAGCCAGGTGAAGCGAGCAGAAGCAAGTCAAAAGCGGATCAACGAATTTCTGAAAGTAAAAACAGACATTGTTTCCGATAAAAACCTGGTGAAAGAAATTCAGGGAAAAGTTGAGTTTAGAAATGTTTCGTTCACCTATCCCGACACGGGCATCAAGGCGTTGAAAAATATTTCTTTTGTGATTGAACCGGGCGAGTCGTTGGGAATAATCGGAACTACCGGATCAGGAAAAACAACCGTGGGGCATTTGGTCTCCAGGCTGTACGATGCTACCCAGGGCACTGTATTGATTGACGATGTTCCGATTCAGGATTACCAGCTTTCTTCATTGCGAAAGCAAATGGGAGTAGTGCCGCAGGATGTGTTTCTGTTTAGCGATACGGTGCTGCACAACATCTGTTTTGGTTTGGAAACGGTTGACGAAGCCAAAGCTCTTCAAGCAGCAAAGGATGCTGACGTGTATGACAACATCAACGCTTTCCCGCAGAAGTTTGCAACCAAAATAGGGGAGCGGGGAATTACGCTGTCCGGTGGGCAGAAGCAGCGTGTATCCATTGCCCGCGCCATCGCCCGCGAACCAAAAGTGCTGATCCTGGATGATGCTCTTTCTGCTGTTGACACGAAAACAGAAAACAACATATTGAACAGTCTGAAGAAGATCATGAAGGGGCGCTCTTCTATTATCATTTCCCATCGCGTATCATCTGCCAAGCTCGCCAATAAAATTATTGTGATTGACGATGGAGTGATTGTTGAACAGGGCACTCACGAGAGTTTGCTTGCGCAAAACGGGGTTTACAAAGATCTTTATGAGAAACAGATGCAGTTGGATACCGTAGAGGAATAAAATCAAAACACGTAGCGAAGGCCTACACCACCCTGGTAGCGCTGATAGCCCGGATCGGCCAGTGCGTCTACAAATGTCTCCAGCTCAATGAATGCCGAAAGTGGAAGCGAGAAATAAGAATATTCAAATCCGATAATCCCGGTTACACCATATGTGAATCGTGACACTGAGAATTTTCCGAAGCGCGATTCGCCCGACCCAATTGGTGCCTGCTCGTAGTTATAATCATAGGTGATCGAAGTATCGCGCCACTGCCAGCCCAGTCCTGCATAGAACTGCAA
>CAZNCO010000945.1:0-1647 GCA_964571345.1 uncultured Ohtaekwangia sp. | reverse complement strand
CAATAATTGAATTACAAACACAACTAGAGAATGAAAAAAATAATCATATTCAAACTAAACAAAATCTTAGTGAAGAAAAAAGTAAAACGGAAAAACTTATTTTAAATAATAACTCTGAACAAAAAGAAAGAGTGAAATACGAAACACAGGTTCAAGATATTACTAAACAGTATGATACACTCAAAAATGAATATGAGCAAACTCAATGTGAAAATACTAATCTTAAGACAAACTTTGCAGAAATAAAAGCTAAGTATGAAGAAGCTCTCAAAGCAATTGAGGAGCAGAAAAAATTTGTTATCGATGCAAATGAAGCTTTGAAACAAGCATTTAGTTCATTATCTGCTGATGCACTAAAAAATAATAATCAATCCTTTCTTGATTTAGCTAAGACAGCATTAGAATCACATATTAAAGAATCTAAAGGTGATTTAGAAAAAAGGCAACAAGCTATTGATTCAATTGTAAATCCGCTTAAGGAAAGTTTAACAAATTTTGACGGTAAAATACAAGAAATTGAAAAAGCTAGAGAAGGGGCTTATTCGGAAATAAAAGTATTGCTTGGGAATATGCAAGGAATGACTGAAAAGCTAGAAAAAGGAACTAACACACTCGTTACTGCACTTAAAACATCTCACGTTCGAGGGAAATATGGAGAGATTGGGCTTCGTCGTGTAGTAGAATTTGCTGGTATGATAGAATATTGTGATTTTGAGGAACAAGTTTCAGTTATGTCTGATGATGGTAGATTGAAACCTGATATGATTGTAAATTTACCGGGACAGCGACAAGTTATTGTTGATGCTAAAGTCCCGCTTAATACTTATATGGCGGCATTTGAAACTAATGATGAAGATGAGCGAAAAAACCTTCTTGTCAAACACGCTTCTGATGTAAGAGACCATTTTAAAAAATTGAGTGCGAAGTCATATTGGAGTCAATTCAAGGATGCTCCAGACTTTGTAATAATGTATTTGCAAATAGAATCATCTTTCGGTGCAGCATTAGAACTTGATAGAACTCTTATCGAAGACGGTATTAATAATAGTATAATTTTTGCGACGCCTACAACATTGATTACAATGCTTCGTACGATAGCTTTCAGTTGGCAACAAGTTAAGATAGCCGACAATATTTATCAAATACGAGATGCTGGAGTAGAACTATATAATCGCGTAACAACTCTTATTCAGCATATATCTAATGTCGGAAGTAATTTAAATTCTGCAACGCAAAATTATAATAAAGTTGTTGGTTCGCTCGAAAGCCGTTTCATTCCTCAAGTAAAAAAATTAAAAGAAATCGGTGGGACTTTAATGGATAAAGATATTCCTGAACTTCAGCAAATTGAAACCTCACAACGTCCATTAAACGAAATATCCATAGATGTTCAAAATAATGATGATAAGGAAATGGCATAACCAGTGGCTCAAGGCGACAGCGTTTTCGCATTCGGCATTTTCAAATTTCCGGGTTAGTTGTTCCGTTTTAAGTTTCTTGTTCAGGGTAGTCGTGCTATGAAAGATTTTTGTAATTATAAAAATTATTAACAAGTTCGGCATTGTAGTTCTGGGCTGCGCCTTAGCCACAACGCCGTTATATGGCAAATAAAAAGAGGCTTACTTATGAATGAAAAGTTGAGAATAT
>CAZNCO010000944.1:0-1648 GCA_964571345.1 uncultured Ohtaekwangia sp. | reverse complement strand
TCTTTAAACAACGCAATTGATGGCGATGATGGTGGATAAGGTAACGTGTATTCGCGGGCTTTACTCACTGCTTCCTTGTCGACACCGGCAAATACGGTGGAAAGTTTTGATGGCTTCTTTGCTGAATGTTCCAATGCCCACTTTATGCCGGGTCTGGCAGCGCCCGCTGCGCAACCGCATACAGAATTGATAACCAATAGTTCAGTTCCTTTTTGTTCTTTCAGCTCCTGATCAACGTCAGCTGCAGTTTTTAATTCCTTAAAGCCTGCACTGGTTAAGTCTTTGCGCATCGGTGCTACTAAATGCTCGGGGTACATATTTTATTAGTTAAAGTCCAAAATTATTACTTGACAATTGAAAACACAATTACATAAATCCTAGTTCCAACTTGGCGGCCTCACTCATCATATCCTGGGAATAGGGTGGGTCGAATGTTACTTCTACTTTTACATCATTGATACCTTCTATTTCCTTAAGTTTTTGCTGAATTTCACCTGGAATAACCTCTGCAGAAGGGCAGGAGGGAGAAGTAAGCGTCATTAAAATGAAAACGTTGTTAACCGGAAAGATGTTCACCTCATAAATCAATCCAAGCTCATATACATCTACCGGAATTTCAGGATCGTAAACGGTCTTTAATGCCGCAATCACCTGATCACGAAGATTGGTTTCTGGTATCGCCTGGTTTTGTTCAATTGACATTTCCTGTTCACTCATACGTTTGCGGTCAGCTTTGCTAGATAAGCGAGCGCATATAATTTCATTTGCTTGATCATAGAAGCAAAGCCGTTTGATCTTTGTGTTCCTATAAACCTCTCCATCCCAATGCGCTGGATGAAAAACAAATCTGTATTCAAAATAGTTTGGGGCGATTGGCCATTAAAGACCCTGATAAGTAAACTTACCAAGCCCTTCGTGATGGCCGTATTGCTGTCGCCTGCAAAGTAGACTTTACCATCTTCCAACCTGGATGTGAGCCAAACTTTCGATTGGCATCCCTTTACGATATTGTTTTCTGTTTTGTCAGCTTCCGGAAATGCGGGGAGCTTCTGCCCTAACTCCATGATGTAGAAGACAGTCATCTCCATGTCTCCATCCAGCAATGAAAACTCATTTATGATTTCGTCTTGGATCTCCTCTATTGTCATTTCAAGAAATTTGAAATCCTTTTTACGCCATCCACTAGTTCGTCAATCTCAGCTTTGGTGTTGTACACCGAGAACGAAGCGCGCACCGTTCCTTCAAGCTTGAACCGTTCCATCAGCGGTTGAGTACAATGATGGCCCGTGCGTACCGCTATTCCTCGGGCATCCAACATCTGTCCAATATCAAAGTGATGAATTCCATCAATGATAAAAGATTGTACTGCTACCTTTTCTTTCGCTGTGCCTAACAATTTCACGCGATCAATGCTTTTCAGTTTCTCCGATGCATAAGCGAGCAAGCTGTTTTCATGTTGGGCTATTTGCTCCTTGCCAAGCGTGTTGATAAACTGAATGGCCTCATTCAAGGCGATAACATCCGCAATATTTGGGGTGCCAGCTTCAAACTTGTAAGGGAGATCATTATATGTTGTTTTTGCAAAAGTTACATCCTTGATCATTTCGCCACCACCCATGTGAGGAGGCATGCTTTCGAGGATGTCTTT
>CAZNCO010000943.1:0-1650 GCA_964571345.1 uncultured Ohtaekwangia sp. | reverse complement strand
GTGTTGTGCTTAGACGCACCCAAAGTCGCAGTGTTTGTGCTTTATCACTTTCAAATTCAAAATGAGTTTGCGCGGCTATAGCCGACACTCCGTCAGCCAAACTATTCGGTTGAATAAAATAATTATTGGATGCAAGTGAGTCTGTATTAATCACCCACTTGTTTCCTTTGTATAATCCGCACTCAGCTTCAAAAGCGATCCGCTCCGTTGGCTCCTCCACATATACCTTGTCCATCCCATCGAGATTATTCGGTGAAGCATAAGTAAGTTCTGGAATCGAAGGCGTTGAAGCCTGATCGCGATAAGTAGTCCCAACGATTGTATAATTACCACTTGCATCAAAATAACTCGCACGCGTAACACCTGTTTTTATTTCCCCGCTCATCGGCTCAAAATAGGCGTACCTCTCTATATAATCTAATTGTTCCAAATACGGTAACGCCAAACTGAGGAACGCCTGATTCACCGAGATATCGCGATTAGGGTTGGCATTGAATTCGGTAATCCAGATCGGCAAGCCGTAGGTCTGGTATACTGTTGCCAAATATGATTTAAACCTGTTGAAAATCTTTTGAGGATCTTCATAAGGTGAATTTTGAGGATTCGATCCCCAGTCGTACCAATGCACGGCAACAAAATCAAAACGTACGTCATGCTCTTTGGCAATTCTGTTAAAATCCTTTAACCATGTGGTAGGGCCGTTTTCTCTTGTCGCAGGTGACCCCAATCGCATGCCGGTACCCATCAGGTTTTCATAGTATGCAACGGCCACTTCTGGCTGGCACAAATTTCCATATTGTCCAGACTGCCCACTGCAATTATCTGGCTCATTGAATCCCAGCAGATGAGTGACCTTATCCTTTTGTATGATTTGACTTAAGTTGGCTGGCGATGCCGCACCATTTCCCCACGTCATGGGTACATATTCATAATTAGGTTTTGAGGCTGATCCATTTCCCCAATTATAAAACCAATCTGCTTCAACACCAGAAAGGCCGGTGGTTGACCCTACACCTTTTTTGATAACCCAGTTCCAGGGCAATACGCGTATGAAGCTGATGTTGTTCTGCATAGCAAGCGGCACATCATTTACTACAAGATCCGCTTCCGAAGCGATGTAGACTTTGCTTTTACCGGTGCCGTTCTCCTGGATCGCAAATGTTGCCATGTAACCACGTCTCAGAACAAATGACTGAGTGCGGTTGTCCATTCCTGAAGGAATACCGCTGCCTGAATAAATGGTTGATTCCTGAAGAGATGCTGAGCTGCCGCTTAAAGAAGAGGCCGCAAAAATAGTGAGGGGGCTATAGTTTAAATCTTTCTTTCTAACAAGCGATCCATTGTGATAGTATTGATTGATTCTCAAGTTTTGATCCACACTAGCCAGCGTATCTTTCACCCACAGCTTATAGGGTGACGCAAGCAACGAGTCCGGATTATCCTGATGAAGATAAACCCACGATTTGGAATCCAAAAGATTAAGAGAAGCTGAATCCCCTAACGCATCGCTTTCATAAAAATGAACTGTAGACAACGAGTCAATTGACATTACTCCACTGCTTAAGCTTCCATGAATATTTAAATTCACATGATCAAGCGTAAATCCTTTATGAAGTGATCCAAAAACGATCGAACCATTCACTTCTATAT
>CAZNCO010000942.1:0-1650 GCA_964571345.1 uncultured Ohtaekwangia sp. | reverse complement strand
GAGTAGGTGCATACTGATAAATCGGCAAATTGTTAGAATCCACCAATCCCGTTGGCACTTTTTGATAGGTGCTTGGGTCTTTGGTGTAAGAAGGAGCATCTGAAGCCGAAGAATAGTTTGAATTTGCAGATGCATTGAGAAAAATGCGAGGGTAGAGCGCGCCTCGGGCTGCACTTATTCCATATTCTGCCGACTCTACTTTCAACATGGCACTCTTTACTTGCGGCAGCGTCTGCGCAGAGATCGCATAAATCTCCTCGGCTGTCTGTGTAATCACCAGGTCTTCCATAGGAATATCTGGCACTACAACTTCCAACGGTGTTGAAGCAAGCACCTGCATAGATTGTTTGAGTTGAAGCAAAGAATAGTTGAGTGCATTTTCCTGTGTTATCAGATTTGTCTCATTTGTAGCAACGGTCGCTTCCTGGGTTAACTCATTGCTTTTTGGCAAGGCACCTGCCTCTACTTGCTTTTTGATGCGCTCCAATTGTTGTTGGCTTGAGTTGAGTTGAAATTTTGCATTCTCGAAGAGTTCTTTATTAAGAATCACATTTGTGTAATTTGTTACGACCGTTATAATCACATCATTCTTCGCTTTCTCCAGGTCCAGGTCAGCCGCCTCCGTGCTCCTTTTGTACTGCTTGTACGTGTTTTGCAGACGGAATCCATTAAATAACAATAACGAACCTTGCAGACTAGGGCTAATGGTTTCGGTAGCCTTGTTAACATATTGATAGGTCAGCAGGTTTAAGTTTCGGCCATAATTGCGATTGAAGTTTGCATTCAAATTGATGGTCGGCAAGAAATTTCCTTTTGCCTGCAGAAAGCTGATCTCAGTCGATTTCACGTTGTAGATGGATCGTTTTACGGTGAGGTTATTGCTTAACGCTACACGCACACATTCTTGTAATGTCATTTGCTGTGCATCCAAGCCTGAGGCTACAATAATGAGTAAGACGGGGAGTAATAATTTTTTCATGACGCCTGATTAACTATAAAATTATATCTTGGGGATGTAGATTACTTCTTTTATCCAACTAAGACTCTTCAGATACTCAAATGTTACAGGTTTAATACCTGAATCCATCTCTATTACCTGGCAAGCCAAATCATTTTTTCCTTTGCGCGATACAGACATGGTTGCAATGTTGCAATCATCATGAGCCAGCACGTTTGCTACAAACGCAATACTCCCCTTTACGTCATCGGCAAAAACAATCAGCGTATGAAGATTGGCAGAGAAGTCTGCTTTGAAACCATTTACTTCTGCAATATTGATGATGCCTCCACCTTTGCTTTCCCCCAAAACCTCCACTTCGCGCTCAGCCTTTTTCAATAACAACCGAATAGAATTAGGGTGCATGGTGGAAGCATTTCCTATCGACTTAAAATGATATTCTAGGCCTTGTTCTTTCGCTATTTCCAAAGCCTCTTTTATCCGTTTATCATCGGTTTGAAACCCCATTAAGCCAGCCAGAATTGCCCTATCGCTGCCATGTCCTTCGTAGGTTCTGGCAAAGGAATTATAAAACGTAATTTCAGCCTTTTCGGGAATACTGCCCAGAATTTTAATGGCAGAAAGGGCTATACGAAGTACACCCGCTGTATGCGAGCTAGATGGCCCAATCATCACGGGGCCAATCATACCAA
>CAZNCO010000941.1:0-1654 GCA_964571345.1 uncultured Ohtaekwangia sp. | reverse complement strand
ATCCGATTGGGTTGCCTACCGGCCAGGACTATGGTTTTGGAATTTCGGGCGGATTGCATTTGCAAAACATGAAATGGAACTACGATCTGAGTGTTACCAACGGACTGCAGCTGATGCCTGACGGAACATTGTCGAGTGTAAACCTGGGAGCCAATGCGCGCAATAAGACGTTCACGGGCAGGTTGGGGCTGCTGCCCTTTTCAAACAACTCATTGGAAGTGGGTGTTTCGGGAATGACAGGTGGAGTTGATAATGCGCAGAATAAATACGGCAACGCACGGGCTAACCTGTATGCATTCGATTTGAATTATGTAAAAAACTATTTCCCTTTTCAGCTTAATGTGAAAGGGCAGTACAATGTGATTGACGTTGTGAATGTTGATCCTAATGCCGGATTTAATTTCACCAATCATTCCACTTCGGGTTATAGTCAAGTGTCGCTGCGGCCTGTGGGTGCAGAGAGTACGTTTGTAAAAAATCTGGAGGTTGCATTCCGCTATGGAACCTACAACACACCGGCAACCTCTACCTGGGGCAGCAACACCACCCAAATCGACTATGGCATCAACTATTGGATAAACTGGCGTACCGTGCTTCGTGTTACCTACGAAATTCTTGATAACAAGAGTACCACCGATGCATTGACCACCGATGGGTTTAAGACAAATGCATTACACATTCAATTTTCTGTTCAATTGTAAAATGAAAGCTTTATGAAAATTTCAATTCACAAAATCAAAATGATCATCGTTGGCGGCTTCCTGTTTGTGTTGGCAACAACCATTGTCAGTTGTGTAGCCAGCCAAAAGGTTGCGCAGAAATCCGGAGGTCAGCTGTGGGCAGAGAACTGTGCCCACTGCCACAATGCTCCCTCGCCCGGTACTTTTTCTGACGATCAGTGGATGACCATTGGCATGCACATGCAAACACGCGCACTGATCACCGAGCAGGAGCGAGATAAAATTGTAGCCTTCCTGCAACAAGGCGCTAATCGCAAAGATGATTATTGATGACATTTTATGTAGTTGGGGGAAAATCGGGGTGGCAACGCTCCGATTTTTTTGTTGGGGCGCATTGGCTTTTATCTATTTATGAATATTCTCGGGAGATGGGGGTGAGGAGGTTGTAGGAAGCGAAGGGATCAAAGTGAAATGAATTTGATTCTTTTGGTAATCAAAGCTTGACCTATAAATCTTGATATCCGGTGCAGTAACCTTTGCTGCCATGATTATTTGTTTCAAGAATGATTCGGGCACTTTTTGATCACAGTTTAAATGTAAAATTGCCCGTTCGTTTTCAGGAAGCAAGGAAATACACTCTTCAATAACCCTTGGTATTTCTTTAAGACTTAAATAAATATCCTGGAAATTTATAAAAATGGAATCGGGAGAGTCTTTGTTGAAGCCAACATTGATGTTAATTGCTAATTTAGTATTTGGCGAGTCAGATTCTGCATTCTCGTTACTTTTAGGTAGTTCAATTTTTAAAAAACTATTGTTGAACAGTTCTTCATAAATTGTTTTAGACTCATCTGCTTTAACAAAGTAAGAGTAATCAACATACAGACCACTGATGTACTCTAATACCCATCTCCAAGCCAACGAGACGACCTCCTATCTCGTATGCCGGCTTCTGATGGAAAACAAAGAAAGTC
>CAZNCO010000940.1:0-1656 GCA_964571345.1 uncultured Ohtaekwangia sp. | reverse complement strand
GCATTCGGGTTCTTGAATGATTGAGCTAAGTACAAACCGTTCAACATCAACTGCATTCGGTAATAATTTTTCGTTCTCGTTTTTCATGTGTATACTATCTCCTCGTTTGAGTCGTGGGCAATATTATTTTGATAAGGTTTCAAATTGAAATTATTGTCAACATTGTCAAGTAGGTATTGAAGTGATTTGATATGATGGAGTGATGCTTTCTTAAAGGTCTGATGGACTTGATCATAACCAAAGGTGTTAATCAACTTTTGAGTTTCTTCTACCTCTGGAAGATTCGGATTTCTTCCAAAAGTTCTTATCCAAAGATTCTGAATGGAAATTTCTTCTTCATCGGTTTCTTCTTCTTTTTCCTTCTCTTTTTCCATGTCCTTTTCTTTTTCTTTGAGACCTTCCGAGCTCCTTTGAAGGAGCTTAGAAGCCCCTTCCAAAACTGTAACCTTAGGTATGTATTGGAGAAGATTTTTACCTATCAAAGTGTCAATAACTCCTGTCAATGCCTTATTGGTTTTGCTTAATGTAGTTCCGTATTGAAATTCGATAAATTTAGGTATGAACCAATACTTACCGTTATCAAACTTTATGATGCGGTCCTTTAGAATTCGTTCACATTCTACCGGTTCAAGATGATCGCCTACATAAAACGAAGCAACCTTATAGTTTACTTGCCAAATACCTGCATGTGAACAATCAGTAATAAGAAATAACCAGAACAATTTGTATTTGCTTTGCAAATCCATAAACCAAGTGTCTTTAAACATTTCCGTTGTGAAAAATCTTTTTGCCATTATGCTACCTCCTCAAACAAATCTGTTGGAAAATATTCCGGTTCATCAAGCGTGATTAGGGGAAGCGGTAAACATATTTGAAGATCAACTCGCTCGTCACAGAAAGGGCTTTTGATCCCTTCTCTAAGCCATTTGGCTCGGCTACACTTGAGTATTGTATCATTAAACTTAATCTTGACAATGCGATAGGTGCTTAATGACAGCAATTCAGAATTTAATCCCAAACATCCTTGTTTCCACTTCCTATCCAGCAAGTAAAAGAGATTTTTATCGCTGCGGGGAACGCTGTAGAATGTTTCATTTTCCATATTGATCCAGCCGCTGAAAAAGTTATGTTTCTTAACGAAAACTTTAATCAAGTTGTTGTTGACCGGGAAAATCTGAATTTGGGAAAGTTCAGTTTTTAGCATTCTGCCCCCTTCGCCAATTGTCGTCTCTCTGCGTTAATGCCATCAATCTGTTTGAGCAGCTGCACAATCGCGGGCTTATTTTTGTCTTTTGCTTCCAACGTTTTAATTTGCTGTTGGACCGTCCTGTGCGCTTTGTGTAATTGCCGCTTCTTTTTTCCAAAGTTCATTTTTTTTCGCTGGCTATTAATTTATAAATCGCATTTCTGATTAGACTAGCTTCCGTCATTCCCATCTGTCTTGCAGAGTTCTTTAACAACCTCTGTTCTTCCGGGCTCATCTGAAAAGAAATTTTAATGCTTCTTTTAAATTTTGATTTTGGCATTTTATCCTCATTCTTTTAACGATACAATAATAGATCAAAAACGCTTGTGCTTTGGTGTGATTTCTGCAAAAAATTTTTTTAGGCGGGGTATCCAGAATTACTTTTATTTCGAGGAGTTACCTTTGGAATA
>CAZNCO010000939.1:0-1656 GCA_964571345.1 uncultured Ohtaekwangia sp. | reverse complement strand
GTCCCCAATGGCGAGAATGCAAAGAGTCAGGCATTTCTGGCATCGCTCGATTGGAATTTTTTGGGTAGATAGATTTAGATGTTTCGCAGAATAATAAGATATGCGCGCTCCCTTCGAAACGCGCATATCCTTTATTTACTTAGCAAGTTTCATGATGGTTTCCATTTTTGCTTTCAACCTGTTGATTACGTCTAAATATTTTTGCTCCCACATTTTCAGATTAGCAGTAGACTTATTGGCTACTTCATATTGAAAGGCTGGCATCATCCAGGAAGCGTAGCCACTGTATGGATCGGGTGATGCATAAAGCGAACGGTACCAACTACCATACGGCATCCCCTGCTTATCAATCCACTGGCGTTCCAGTGAAATCAACTCAGCATTAATTGCCTTCTTGTTCGCTTCGTTAGCTATCCCCAAAGCTGTCTCAGTCTCCTCGCCAATTTTTTTCAATTCATCAGACGCTTTAATCAAGACATCAAATGAAAACGCATTTTCCGATTTGTCGTAACTCTTCGTAAGTTTTTGAAGTCCATCAAAGTGCGCTCTTAAATCGGCACCGTAACGGCTCAAGTTATAAGGAATAACATCTGCATTGGCAAGGCGAAGAGCCATTATACCAAACACACGTTCCACCAATGGTCCCATTTTAAAACTTGGATCTGCAAAGCGTTCGTAAAATGAAAAGCTATCGTGGTTCGAGTGATAGATTGTTGGCCCACCGGTGCCGCCACCCCACGAAGGAACGCCTACATGTGTATAAAAAGCAATATGATCAGAGCCACCACCCAGGTTTCCGAGCGGAGGTTCTTTCGATTCGCGTTTTCCTAACCAATGTTCGTACACGGTCTTTGAAGAATCAGGATAAGGAACAACCTTGGTAGTCTCTATTACTAAACTTTTCAATGAAGGGCTTGAGGCAGCACCAAAACTTTTTCCTGACACAGCACCATCGGCATTAAAGTAAGCCACACCTTTAGCATCAAGCTCGTCACGAAATTGCTCTACCCATTCAGTGGAGCCAATCACTCCTTGCTCTTCAGCATCCCAATGTGCGATCTTGATTGTACGTTTTGGTTTGTAACCGGCTTGCGCGAGTTTGCCCAACGATTCACTCAGCGCAAGCAACATGGCAGTACCGCTGTTAGGATCCGTCCCTCCAAAGCCCCACGCATCATAATGAGAGCCGGCCATTATCCATTCATTAGGAAACTCAGCGCCCACAAGTGTACCTACCACATTATACACGCGCTGTATCTCTCTCTTCTGTGATACATTAACACGTACTTTCAATTCGGGTCCACCTTCCAGACGATAGGTATAAGGCAGGCCGCCTTGCCATCCTGCCGGCACTGGCTTACCTTTCATGCGTTCAAAAATTTCTTTGGCCGATCCATAAGGCAAGGGCAACACTGGAATATTGTGCATGCCCGAAACTTCCTCAGGCTTTTTACGAACGATTTTCTTTTTACCATCCAATGGAAGTGCTGGCTCAAAAGGAGTTAGTGGATCACCGGTCCAATCAAGCGTAAGCAATGAGCCGCGCTGGATATCACTTTCATTATACATTGGTCCCTCAGGATATACAAGGCCTTTTGCATAGCCACTGTCTCCCGGATCAACAAAAATGATAAGGCCTGCAGCACCAGCAGCCTC
>CAZNCO010000938.1:0-1662 GCA_964571345.1 uncultured Ohtaekwangia sp. | reverse complement strand
GACTGACAAGCTACGTTTCTGCGTAGGTGTTTTCGCGAAGAGGATCGCCGTTGATGAAAACGGTTTGTGCGATATCACCAGGCTTTGCTTCGATATGAAGGCTCATGCGTTAAAATTTTGTTTGAATAATTCCGATTTAGCCGCGGATGAAATTAAACATTCAACATTTTAAAAGAGCTGAGATTTGTCATGGAATTCTAAAAATAAAAATTTGAATCAAAGAATAACCTTCAGTCCATAGTAAATAGACTTTACACATTGCAAATACATATATTTATAAACTAAACCTCTGTTTATGGTTAACCTTTTCAATAAACATCAACTGTTAAGCTGTCTCGTGCTGCTGCTGGTAATTGCTTGTCAGCCTAAGAAAAATAAGGATGATGAGGAACGAAACCTCAACCGGAAAAAAATGCTGGAGCGTGCCGATTCGCTGGAATTGAAAACGGAATATGTAGCGCCTCCGGGCGATGCACTCTCTCACCATACTGCGGGCTACGCCAAGATCATGTGCTCTGCTGTATTCATCACAGGCTTGAAGCCGGAGTTTGCTGCTGAAAATGTGGGCTACTTCACCAGCCCACCTTATGAGCGCACCAAAGTAGGCAAGCCCATGATTGATTGGGAACATAAGTCCGTGAGTATAGCTCTGCCCAATGGTGTTGTTCGAAAAGCAATCTATGTTGGGTCGCAAGGATGTGTGACTTTGCCGGAAGGCGTTGATTCACTTTACTACAAACCGATCCCGGTAAAATCAAAATTGCCCGATGCGAAAACTACGCCTTGGCCGATGGGCGACATGCTTCCGAAAGAATCGTTTCCAAAAGAAGTGAATGAAGAAAAAATCAACGAAGCGGTAAAAGCTGCCTTTGATCCTGCTGAAGGACTGACAGCTGCATTCGTGGTAACATGGAAAGGAAAAATAATTGCCGAGCGTTATGCCGATGGTTTTACGTATGAAACTCCATGGGAAAGTTGGTCGATGGGAAAGAGTTTAACGGCTACGCTACTGGGTGTGCTGATTAAAGATGGTGTATATGACCTTGACCAGTATGCGCCCATTCCTGAATGGAAAGACTCCACCGATGGCAGACACAAAATAAAAATCAAAGACATTCTGCACATGAGCAGTGGCATCCGCATTCGCGCACCACAAGATCCTGATTATGATTCCACGAAGGGATATCCGGATCATTTGTATTTGTACACGGGCGGAGTGAATTCATTTCACTATGCAGCCACACGCCCGCAACAGTGGCTTCCGAATATGGTGGGGCGCTATCGCAATACTGATCCGGTTCTCACCAATTATTTGATACGATTGGGTGTGGAAGGCAGAGGCGAAGAGTATCATTCCTTTCCGCAGCGCGCACTCTTTGATAAGATCGGCATCCGCACGATGGTGATGGAAGCAGACCCGTACGGAAATTTTTTAACGCAAGGCTATGAGTTTGCTTCCGGCCGTGATTGGGCGCGACTCGGGAATCTGTATCTGCAAGATGGCATGTGGAATGGCGAGCGCATTTTGCCGGAAGGCTATTCAAAATTTGTGAGCACCCTGGCGCCCGCCTGGCTTGCCGATGGCCGCCCGATCTACGGAGGATTTTTCTGGATCAATGGCACCGGAAGTTTTCCAATTCCGAAGGAGGCTTACTACATGGC
>CAZNCO010000937.1:0-1662 GCA_964571345.1 uncultured Ohtaekwangia sp. | reverse complement strand
CCTGATACTGTTTGCCTTCACGAGTAAAATAACCAAAGCGCAGATTACTGTAGGCCAGTTGCAAGGTTTCCGAAATGTCCTGTACGCTGATGCCAAGTTGTGTTGCTTTGAGTCGGTTGATTTTAATTTTCAATTCCGGCTTGTTGAACTTCAAGTCGATGTCAACTCCCTGGAAGGTTGGATTCTGATTGGCTGCCTCCAGAATTTTAGGTAGCACAGATTGCAGTTTATCGAAGTTGTTGTTCTGAATTACGAACTGTACAGGCAATCCTCCACGTCTGTTCACCTGTATGGTTTGTTCCTGAATGGCGAATGCGCGTCCTTCTGGGAACCGTGACATATTACGGTTCACCATGTCTACAATCTGTTGTTGTGAACGGTTTCTTTCTTTCGGATCAACAAGCGTAGCTCGCACAAAGGCGGAGTTCACCGAGCCTGATCCACCAAAAGACGGTGCCGTCACCGATAAGAGAATCTGTGCCTCAGGAATAGAGTCCTCCATAAACTTCACCACGCGATCAGCATATTGGTCCATGTAATCATACGAAGTTCCTTCAGGGGCAGTAAGCATTAATCTGAACTGGTTACGATCTTCGAGCGGAGCTAGTTCGGATGGAGTATTCAGGAACAAGATGATAATTGTTCCAATACAGGCGAAGATGATAATGAAGGCCACCCATCGCACGCTCATGAAGCCACGAAGAATGCGTTGGTAAAAACTTTCCATTCCATTAAAGAACGGCTCACTTATTTTATAGAACCATGAATGTTCGTGCTTTTCACGGGTAAGTTTTACACTAAGCACCGGAGTAAGTGTGAGCGAAACAAATGCTGAAACCAACACAGCGCCTGCGACTACAATTCCGAATTCGCGGAACAATCGTCCAACGAACCCCTGCATGAAGACGACTGGAATAAACACAACTGCAAGCGTAATCGATGTCGCAATAACTGCAAAGAAAATTTCTTTTGAGCCCTCCTTCGCAGCGCGGTATTTATTCATACCGCCCTCCAGTTTCTTATAAATATTTTCAGTCACCACAATACCGTCATCCACCACCAGGCCGGTCGCCAACACGATCCCCAACATAGTGAGTACATTGATGGAGAAACCTAACAAGTACATGATGAAGAAAGTAGCAATCAGTGAAACCGGAATGTCGATAAGAGGACGAATGGCAATCAGGAAATCTCGGAAGAAGAGATAGATGATTAACACTACCAATGCGAAGGAGATCAACAGTGTCTCCTGCACTTCAGAAATGGCTCTTTTGATAAATACTGTCTGGTCCAGAGCAATGTTAAGTTTGATATCGGGCGGAACTTCTTTCTTAAGCTGTTCCATCCGTTTATAAAATTCATCTGCAATGGAAACATAGTTGGATCCAGGCAACGGGATCATAGCCAGCCCCACCATCGGAATCTGACGATCTTTTAAGATTGACTCTTCATTTTCCGGGCCGAGCACAGCCTGGCCTACATCCCGAAGCCGAATGTCTCCCGTAGGGGATGCTTTTACGATCACCTGGTTGAAGTCATCTTCGGTGTACAACCTCCCAAAGGTGCGCACGGTCAACTCGGTGGCGTTACCAGCTATTTTTCCGGAAGGTAATTCAATGTTTTCACGATTGAGCGCAGCTTGCACATCAAGCGGAGTAAGGT
>CAZNCO010000936.1:0-1663 GCA_964571345.1 uncultured Ohtaekwangia sp. | reverse complement strand
GGCTCTACGAGGCGGTCACTCACCTTGTCACTGTTCGCGCTATGGTAGTTCTTTAGCAACACCTGGTGCTTGTTACGCATCGCTTGCGTGAGCTGTTCTACCAGCGTGCCGAGGCGTGCTTTCAAAAACAAACGCGGCATTCCATCCATCTCTGAGTTCATCGAAAGCTTCTTCAGCACCGTACTCATCAGGGGATTGGTCGGGTCAGCCTGTACGAGCGTGCGCAGCATGTTCATTTCTTCCAGCGTGAACTGCGCCTGCAGCGGATCATCTTCGGTAGTCACCATAAAGTAACGGTTGTGAAAATCCTTCTCGATGTAAAAGCCGGCTTCTTCCAGCAACTCCATGTAACGATACATCGAGCTCTTGCTTGAGTCAAAGCGTTCTACCAGTTGAGGGATCGTCCAACGCCCAGCGCGCAAGATGGCGATGAGTTGAAAGATTTTGCTGAGCTTGGCCAGGGGCAGGGCAGAGGCTCGCTCCTTTCTTTGGGGTCTGTCCAATGGCATCGGTTATTGTTGATGAGTATAGCGTTGTGAAAATTAAACCGCAAAGATCGCAGAGAAAATACACGCAGAGCGTAAAGAACAATCATCATCGTCTCAACATTTCTCTTTGTGTCCTCAGCGTCTCAGCGCTTAAAAATTAGCCAAAAAAGTCGAATGTTGGTGAAGATCATTCGTGAGTAACCCATAGCAGGTTTTATTACGGAGATATTGAATTGTATTTTGCCTGCTAACGGTTTTATTCCGTCCATCTTCAATGGTTGGTTATCCATATTCGATTCAATGTCGTCAACATTCACTCGTATATCACCGACAGTAAGTTTTATGTTGATGACATACGATTGCATTTGGTTAAAACACGATCGTAGCTCGCTGACATACGACTTTATTTTGCTGACATACCGCCAGGAAAGAATTGAAGAACGGCATTAGGAGCGGACCTCTGCAGCTAAGACAGTATTACTTTTCATCATAAAGATCAGTGACGTAACAGGGTATTGAAACAAAGTTTGTGCTCCGCCTGGTTTTCCCACTAGTTGGGAATGCGGGCTTTTATGTTTGTATTGTTAACGCAGAAAAATTAAACAATACATATATGAAAAAGAGAGTAACAATTCCGGTAAACAATCCAAGAGCGTTGTTAGACCTAAGCAAGAAAGTGCTTGCAAAACACACGGCCGATGGCGCCAATTCACTTTTAAAACCCCTGAACTGGACGGTGATTACACCCATGATTAACGATGCTGCCACCTTGCAGGAGAAAGCAGAAAAAGCCAAGCGTGACATGCTGGAAGCGTATCAGCAACGCAACCTGAAACTTGACATGGTGGCCGGTGCCTTGCGCGACAGCCGTGATATTCTTTCGGGTGTCTATAAGCAGGAAATGAAAGTGCTTGGCCAGTGGGGTTTCGAAGTGCTTGACGTACGGTCGGCAAAGCTTGAGCCGCAACAAGTTAAAGAAGTCAACCAGGTGCATTGAGCACTTCGTGTTACCCAAAAATGAAAGGAGCAAACGCTCCTTTTTTTGTTGCTGTTCGTTGCCATTCAGCCGGGTATTTCAAATTGTAAATTGATCTTAAAGTTCTGCGTTACTTTCTATTACTGGATGCACTGTGATCCGTTAACTACTTGAAGTTTAGTCTGATGCGGTGCTATTT
>CAZNCO010000935.1:0-1664 GCA_964571345.1 uncultured Ohtaekwangia sp. | reverse complement strand
GTATCGAGCAGACTACTTCATCTGTCTTTCCTCAATTGTATCTCAGCAAGGTGAAGTCGATGACGGACTATGAAAAGTCTGTCGTGCAGAGAAATATTAACGCTGGCATTGAGAGGATCAAGTCCTTTCAAACACGTGAAGGCGGCTTTGCCTACTGGCCTGGATACGAAGACAGTGATAGCTGGGGAACCACCTATGCCGGCCACTTTTTGGTGGAAGCGGAGGCGAACGGCTACCACGTACCCAATGATGTGTTAAAGCGATGGAAGAAATATCAAAAAACGAAAGCTCAAAACTGGCGCAAGCATGAACAGTATTCCAGTAGTGAACTTACACAAGCCTATCGCTTATATGCATTGGCTTTGGGTGGTGAAGCAGATCTTGGTTCGATGAACCGTCTGCGTGAAATTACTCCACTCCCCGCAGTGGCAGGATGGATGCTGGCAGCTGCGTATGCAAAAGCTGGTCAGCCCGAAGCGGCAACTAAACTGATTTCCAACTTGTCTTTGGTGGTGAAACCTTATCAAGAGCTTGCCTTCTCGTATGGCTCTGACTTACGCGACAAAGCAATTATCCTAGAAACATTACTCTTATTGAATGAAAGAACTAAAGCATTTGAGTTGCTCAAAGAAATGTCAACATCGCTCAGCAATAATTCGTATTGGATGAGCACGCAGACAGTGGCGTGGTGCTTGAAAGCAGTAAGTTCTTTTGCAGGTGCCGAACAGAAAGGAGAAATAAAATTCAGCTATACTTATAATGGGAAGTCAGTGAATGCGAATACCGAATTAGCCATTTCACAAGTTAATTTACCCATCGCTGGAGCCACTTCCGGAAACCTGAAGTTCACTAACGAAACAAAAGGCGTATTATTTGTTCGTGTGGTGAGCGAAGGAACACCGGCCCGCGGACAGGATGAAGATGCATCCAATAATTTGTTTGTAACTACGACTTATACGGATGCCGATGGAAATGCCGTTGATCCTGCGCGTGTAGAACAGGGGCAGGAAATGATTGCATCCGTAACGGTGGGCAACCCGGGCCTTCGCGGCATCTATAAGAATCTTGCCCTGAAACAAATCTTCCCTTCGGGTTGGGAGATCAACAATTTGAGATTGGAAGGAACGGAAGATCGTTTGAATGGCGATAAGCCAACCTATCAGGATGTTCGTGACGATCGGGTTTACACCTATTTTGATTTAGGAGCATCGCAAAAGAAGACTTTTAAAGTTTTGCTCACCGCGAGTTATGCAGGGTCTTATTATTTGCCTTCGGTAAGTTGTGAAGCAATGTATGATCACAGTATCTACGCACGGCAGAAAGGACAGGTAGTAGAAGTGGTGAAACCAGTGAGGCCTTGATGGGTAAACTCTAAGACTGTGGGGCGAATCGCGAGAAAATAGGTCAGGGTGTGAAAGGGAACTACCTAATCATTCACTTTCACGCCAAACGACTGAAACGATGAACCGAATAAGGTTTTGTTCAGTTCTTTCTGTGTCTCCATGATGTCGGTGAGGGACAGGCCTAACTCGATATTGTAAATTTTATAAATCAGCGTCCATTCTTCTTTGTCCATGAATCCGTCACCATTGGCGATCACGCATAGCCAGGCAATGCATTTTGTTTGTAGTTTTTTATCGAGCTTCTTCAGGGCGGCAATACAC
>CAZNCO010000934.1:0-1666 GCA_964571345.1 uncultured Ohtaekwangia sp. | reverse complement strand
GATCTGCATTCTTGTATCGTACAATCGTGTTTGAAATTCTGTGGCAAGCCTTTTCATATTGGCCCTTAGTTTGGTGAATAGAATGCGTTTGTTTTCGATGTAAAACTCCTTCTCCAGGTCTTTGGAAATGTAGCCCGCATCGGCTACGAATATACCCATCAAATCCTTGTTCATTTTCTTGAATGTCTGTCTGTCACTGCTGTTTCCGGAAGAGAACTTTACAGCAAGCAGATTCCGTTTGAGATCAGCGGTAATCGACATTTTAAGGCCGTAATACCAGCCTTTTGGACCATGCGACCAGGAAGCGGAATCTTTCATGGTCTTGTGGTGTTTGCCATTCTTGGCTAGACATACGGGAATATCGGTTGAGTCAGCATGCTTTACGGGATGAGCGTGTTTTTGGTTCCATTTGAGGATTGCGTTCAGGATGAGGAGTGCGTAGAGTGCCAGACGGTTCATATTCACGACCAGAGTCTTGTAACTGCATTTCAGGTTGAATATCTCCCAGACGGATTTCTTCGTTTCGATCCCTTGTGTTTGCTTGAAGATCGAGAGTGCGATCGTCTCCTCCGGAGCCATTGCTAATTTTCGACCTGTGTCTTTGGTCAGTTCCAGTTTCAATTGATTGATGAAGAACTTTACTTTTGCGAGTGCGTTATCATATATCTGAATGAAGGTTTTCATTTGATTAAGGCGCCTCGCGGCGCCTTTATCATTTTATATTAAAAACGGGAGTTTCGTAATTCACAGTAATTCACAGTCACTAGCAATGACAAACCACAGAAAGTTAACAAATTATGTGAAGACAAGTCTATAAATTTGTTGGTTGTATGGGAAATATTGTTGGAGTAATTTCGTAAACATTTACAAGAAGAGGATTGAAGGCAAATGTATCGCTATATGTTGCAGATGGCGTAACATCATAGGTTCCTGGTGCTGAGACTACATATTCACGTAGACACACTCCAGTACCAAAATCTCGAAAACCGCTCACACTTGTACATGGATTATTACTGTCTTTAACTGTGATTTGCTCACTTAATGGATCCGCTGACCACTTCCACGAATAAGCTACTACATTAATTCCATATTTTTTCTTTGGATCACCATTGATTGTAACTGTAATTTTCGATTTTCCATTTATTGAATATTGCTTCCACTGTCCAGTAGATTTTCCGCCTGATTTGTCAATCCAATCACCACCGTTATAAGATCCAACAATAAAATAATCGGGTACATTTGGACCAGATGGTAATCCAGAAAACAATCCAGCAAGAGACCCGTCTGGTAACTTTCTACAAGTAAAAGAACCTCCTGCAGAAGATATCTGACCAGAGCAATATTGCCCGCTTATGCCGTATCTTTTAGTAAATGCCTGGGTAAAATTGACTGTGGAGTTACCTGAAATAACCGTGCTAACTGTGGAATTACTTGGATAAACCGTGCTATTGGAAACCGTGCTGTTAGAAACAGTCGTCACATTTTCAGTGCCAGAACGGGAAGAATTTGTAGAATCTGCCGAGCATAATAAGGAATTTTTACACGAAGTCACTGCATTATCTGATACATTCTTGAAATAAGTTACAGACCAAGATAGTGGAGATAGTGGAGATGGGGTAAGATTACTATTCGCCGCAGCCGCCGTATTATTTACATTCATATCTGT
>CAZNCO010000933.1:0-1670 GCA_964571345.1 uncultured Ohtaekwangia sp. | reverse complement strand
TTTTAACGATTAAACTCTATTTATAATCGCTACTATTTTTAGGGGAGCTTTCAGAGACTGCCGCCAACAGAACTAAGTTTGCTCCTCGTAAAAAGAGAGAAACCAGAAAGGAAGCACTTGAATTGTACAAGCTATCCTTCTCCATGGGAAAAGCCGAAGCTCAAAACAGAATTGAAAAACTTGAAAAGGAGCTAAGTTAATTCGCATCACATTACCTATATCAGGTATCTATTTGCTTTAAAAATATTCCAATCATTCTCGATGGTTGGAATATTTTTTTAACAAGTTCTTTTCACTATAGTAACGTTCCTTTTAAAATTATAAATGCTACGGAGAAGTAAATCACTAATCCTGTAACGTCAACCAGCGTAGCGACAAAAGGTGCTGAAGACACTGCCGGATCTGCACCAACTTTCTTGAGTAGCAACGGAAGCATGGAGCCCGACAATGTACCCCACAATACAACGCCTATCAGCGAAAATCCTACAACTAAAGCCACGAGAAACCAATGCTCTCCATAAATGTTAGTAAACATAGCCCATGCCACTACGCGGGCAAAGCCAATTATCCCCAATGCTGTGCCAAGAAAGAGACCTGAGAAAAACTCTCTGCGCATCACCTGCCACCAATCACTGAAAGTTATTTCACCTAATGCCATCGCACGAATGATTAACGAAGATGCTTGTGAACCTGAATTGCCTCCGCTAGAAATAATTAAAGGAACAAACAACGCTAAAACCACTGCCCTGGCAATTTCGTTTTCAAAAAATCCCATAGCAGTAGCGGTAAGCATTTCGCCAAGGAAGAGGACTACAAGCCACCCGGATCTCTTCTTCATTAGTTTTAGAAACGGAACTTTCATATAAGGCTCCTCTAGTGCTTCCACACCTCCGATTTTTTGTATGTTTTCCGTGTCCTCAGCCACTGCTAAACGCAAAACGTCATCAATGGTAACAATGCCAATCATTATTCCTGCATCATCGGTTACTGGCAAAGCCACTCGATTATTCTTTCGAAACTCCTGGATCGCAGTTTCTTCAGCATCAGTAACTTTAAGTGAATTGAATTTGTAGTCCATGATCTCCTGAACTTTCTTCGAAGGATCTACCAGCAAAAATTCACGGATTCGGATGTCATCAAGAAGATGCCCTTCCTCGTCTACAATATAAATCACGTTGATGGTCTCTTTATCTTTACCATGAGTGCGTATATAATCGAGTACTTGCTGGATGGACCATTCAGGATGTACGGCCAAGTATTCAGGTGTCATCAACCGCCCGACACTGTGCTCAGGATATCCGAGCTGCCGAAGGGTTATTATTCTTTCTTCATCTGAAAGAATTGACAGTAAGTCTTTCACTAAAATTCCCGGGAGCTCTGCCAAAAATTGAGTTCGGTCATCCGGCTGTATTTCATTCAGTATTCTGGCTGCCTGCTCGTGGGGTAGTGTTTTGATGATTGCTTTTTGAGTAGACAAATCCAACACCTTAAAGGTTTTTACCACCATCACGTAAGGCAGAGTCGTAAAGACAAAAGCCTTGTCCGCATCTGATAAATGATAAACAAAATCTGCAATCTCCGGTGACTGCCAACTGGTTAACGCCAGCTTCAATTCATCTGAATTTCTTGCTTTGATCAGCTCCTCAACCTTCCTCTTTCTTAGTTTTCGC
>CAZNCO010000932.1:0-1671 GCA_964571345.1 uncultured Ohtaekwangia sp. | reverse complement strand
GTTTCGGCCCGCGCCAGGGAAAGTTCTTTGGAAGAGATCGTAACTTTTTTATTACCGGTTGGATCCATCGCAAAGAAATTAGTACTCGTTCCCATCAAGTAAGATTCACGATCTTGCTTGCCATTGCAGTGGCCGTGGATTCGGATTTGATATTTTGTATTTTCTTTCATCAGGTTTAAAACGCCATCGAGTTCATCTTGCGATTCGGGTTGCAGCACAGCAGTGTTTTTGAAGAATGTCACTTTCTTAAAGTCAATGTAGTCGCCTTTTTTTGCTTTCGTTAAAGTAATTGAAATGATTGACTCGTCCTGATTTCCTTTTTCTTTGGCAGCTTCGGCATATGGAATGGGAACGTTCTTTTCTTTATATCCAACTACAATGGCCTGTGCAAAGTAAGTTCCTTTCCGGTTGCGCGGAGCAGTTAAATAAACCACTTCACCACTTTTTATATTTTGAAATTGCGATGCATTTTGCGATTCTGTCAACTCAACCGAGCCAGACAATTCCTTTCCACTCTCATCTACCAAACGGAAGTAAAACGGTTTTCCCTCTGGCTTCTTCACCTCGACAGGTTTTTCCGTAATTATTTTTGATGAATCTATTTTTGATGGAGCTACTTCGGCAACAACAATTAAATTCTTTGACCCTTCATCATTTTTGATTTCCTCAACGGTAGCCACTGCCTCTGTTTTTGGCTCAGGTTTGGTTTCTTTGGCTTCGGCTTCCTGCTTGCCGAGCTTACCGCTATATACCCATGCATCTTTATAGATAGACTCCACTTTAATTTTGATCACGGCATTGTAAGCTTTTTTCTTTTCCGTTTCCTGAAGCACGTAAACATAATAGAGGTTTCGATCTGACCGTAGAGCATACTGTGACGTAAATCCATTGCGGCTCGCCTGCTTGCTCAGTTTTACGGCATTATCCAGAATACGAAAAGCGCCAATTACAACGTAGTGTGAGGTGGGGTCTTCTTGTTGTTGTGCCTGACTAAAGCCAATAGACAGTGTAGCAACAATAAGTAGAATGTATTTCATGACATGTCATAGATGATCCATGAATATTAAGTTTGGAGTAAAGGTAAACTCAAGTTCTCTTCCCGGGCGATAATCTTTCATTTATTTCTTTCAGCATTTCAATTTGAATCTGCTGAATCTCGAAAAGCCGTTGTTGTTGATGGAGGATCAGGTGATCTACTTTTTCATTTAGCATGCGTATCTCCAGCTCAGCTTTCAGGTTTACCTTGTAATCGTGCTTGCTGCGCTCGCGGTCTTTCTCTTCCTGGCGGTTTTGACTCATCATAATCACTGGAGCCTGCAAGGCCGCGATACAACTTAAAATAAGATTAAGAAGTATAAAGGGATAAGCATCAAAAGGTTTGGTTAGGAAATACAGGTTGGTGCCTATCCATCCAAAAAGGAAAATCATGAAAAAAGAAATGAACTTCCAGCTTCCGCCAAAGGTGGCTATACGGTCGGCCATGCGCTGCCCCATCGAGAGCTGCTCCTCCACCGTTTCATCAATATTCTCCGAGATCGTGATGTTCTTTCGAAGGGCCTCAAGCACATCTGTTTCCAGTTGTGTCAATGAGCCAATCTCTTGCTGAAGGGTGGATTGAATGTATTGATTACGGTATTCATTAAGCTCAGACAACGACAGGCAACCTTCTTC
>CAZNCO010000931.1:0-1671 GCA_964571345.1 uncultured Ohtaekwangia sp. | reverse complement strand
ACTTATTCGGGAACTGGGCACTGCAGAGCTCGTGAGAAGAAAAAGGTTGGCAAACCGTGAACTTGCCCTTCTGCAAACTACGAATGAATTGTTTGCCCAAATGATGGATATCGTTCGCCAAGTTGAAGCGGAGGAAATTTCCCTGGTTCGGAAAAACAATGAATCGGCTACGTACTTGTTTCATGAGAGCATACGCAAAATGGTTTTGATATTGGTTGGTTTTTGTTTGTTGGCCGCAGTCTTGGTCTACCTGATCATCATCGATATTTCAAAAAGCAATTTCTACAAAAGGCAACTGACCGAAGAAAAAGAGAGAGCGGAAGAACTTAGCCTGGTGAAGCAGCGCTTTTTGGATAATATGAGTCACGAAATTCGAACCCCGCTTCAATCAATCATCGGTTACGCAGAACAATTAGCGCAAAAATCCAATCCGTCTATCAAGGCGGAAGCACAAGCCATCTACAGTTCTTCTGAGCATCTTCTTCATGTGGTAAACGAAGTGCTGGATTATGGTCGCCTGGATTCCGGAAAACTTAGCTTTGAAAACAAGAAATTCTATCTCTCCGAGGTGGTGGAGGAAGTGGCACTGGCCATGAAAGTGCAAGCTGAAAAGGAGAGTCTTGAATTCTTTTTTGAAGCAGAGGAAGCCGAAAACATATTCGTAAAAGGAGATCCCTTTCGGCTAAAACAGATTCTCTATAATCTCCTGGGAAATGCGGTCAAGTTTACAAAAAAGGGGTTTGTGAGATTCGTCTATAAAACGATGATGCATGAAAACAAGGTAAGAGCGGAATTTAAAATTATCGACACAGGCATTGGTATCAACGAGAGCGAAATGGGGAAAATATTTCAACGTTTCGAACAAGCAAATCCTTCTATCGGAGTGATGTATGGTGGCAGCGGGCTTGGCCTGACCATTGTAAAACAATTAGTAGAGGCGCAAAAAGGAAAGATAACGGTAACAAGCTCTTTTGGCACCGGCTCAGAATTTACGGTGGAGCTGACATTTGAAAGGTCGGAAGAAGAACAAGATCATGAGTCGAAATTGTTTACCTCCCGTAACACCTCTGCTCATGTATTGGTCATTGATGACGACAGTTCTATTCTTCAGCTTTGTGGTGTGATTTTGAAAAATGCAGGCTTTCACTACGAGCTTCAAAGCAACCCACAAACGCTCTATGAAAATCCAATTGGAGATATGATTACACACGTTTTGATGGATGTGCGGATGGGTATGGTGGATGGATTTGATTTAAGCAGATTTTTGCGAAAGAAAATAAGACCAGGGATTCCGATCATTGCCATGTCTGCGATGACAGAGATCAGGAAGGATCCGGATTTTGAAAAGGTATTCGATGCACTGCTTTTGAAGCCATTTCATGCTGATGAGTTGATCGGCATCGTTGATCAATTTTCATCTTTGGCGAACACCGCCCAGGGATCTCAAAGCAGCCTGGACGTAGTTGCTAAATTAACGCTTGGCGATCCCAATCTCTTACGCTCAGCATTATCGAATTTTATACAAGAAACTGAAAATGACCTTAGGCGATTGGAAGAAGCAATCAAAACCAAACGCGTGCATGAGCTGAAAGATATTCTTCATAAGATGAAAGGGAGGATTGGACAATTCGGATATCTCACTGCCTCCGCTTCGCTTGGAGAACTTGAAAG
>CAZNCO010000930.1:0-1673 GCA_964571345.1 uncultured Ohtaekwangia sp. | reverse complement strand
AGCTTCGAATGTGGAAGCGACAGATTGGCCTGGATGTGCAGCCAAATGTGATATGTCGCAGATGGAATAAACCTCGCCAAAGGTATGCTTCACCTTCTTCAGGAGTTCTGTATATTTTTCTGCGATTTGATTAAACTCTTTTTCAGAGGCTGGCCATGAAAAGAAGATTGAAAACGCATAAGGGGCATTGCTGTCGCTCCAGATCTTAACGGTAGGCGTATCGATGACTACATTCATTTAAGCAAAATTATAGACCTGCGAGTTAATGCAAAGTGGATAAATTAGCTTATCAAGTCTCGTTACAAAAGGTTAACAGACCCTTAAATAATCAGTAAGATGAAAGAAAAGCTGTCAAATTTTGTTCTGTTGTGAGATTTAGCTTTTTGCGCAACCGGTGTCTTGCCACTTTGGCGCTCTCTGGCGATATATCAAGAATTGAGGCCATCTCCTTGGTTTCTAGGTTCAACTTCATGAGGGCACAAATCTTCAGATCGTTAGCTGTTAATTCGGGATAATCGCGAAGCAAGTTTTCGAAGAACCCCTTGTGCACCTGTTCAAAATGTGCCCGGAAACTATTCCAATCTTTATCGAGACTGAAACTATAGTTCACAGAATTGATGATCGAGTTCAGTTTTGACTTTAACTGGTCTTCCGGTAACCTTCGAATTTCCTCTACTGATTTCTTTAAATTTTCCAGAGCTTCGTTTTTCTGAATCAGATTTAATGCGGAAGTAGTAAGCTCACGCGTTTTAAATTCCAGGTCTAGCTTCAATTTTTCTTCCGTCAGTTTTTTATTTTCAAGTTCAGCTTCAGCCAGACTGCTTCGTTCCTCCAGGATTTGTTTTTGCATTTCCGATAGCTCGCGGTCCTTTTTATGTTTTAATTTTTGCCGGCTGATCAACGCATACGAGAGAATTGCAAGGCTTATCATTGCAGCAATGGTGGCCATCAGCGTAAATTGACTTAGCTGCTTGTCTCTTTTTAAAAGCTCAATTTCTTTTTTCTTTTTTTCGGTTTCTAGCTGCACTTCCAGTTGCCTTATCTGCCTTGCTTTCTCTTTGTTCATCACACTATCAGTATATGCGGTATGAAGTTCTTCGTTGGCATAGGCCCCTTTATAGTCGCCTGTTTTAGCTGAAATAATAGCAAGCGAATGATATGTGTTTTTTAATTCGTCAATCATGTGAAGCCTGGACCCAACTTCCACCACTTTTAAAAAGTAATCTTTTGCCTTTGGGAAATTATTAAGCGCCAGGTAGGTGTTGCCGAGCGATTCGTAGCCATACAATTTAGGTCGATCATACATTTTAAAACTGTCGCTCAGCGCGAGCGCTTTTTCACCATACAGCAAAGCCGTTTTGTAATCTTTTAATTCACGGTGAACATTTGATAACCCAACATATGAGAAGATCATTCCGCCTGGCGAACCTTTTTTGCGAAACATCTCCAGAGATTTGAGGTAGTACTTTTTTGACTCCTCATAATTCTTCATCCCCAAATAAAGATCTCCAAGATTGTCATAAAGCAAGGTGAGGTCGGATTGATTTTCGCGTTGAAGAATAATTTCTTGTGCCTGATTGTAGTATTCAAGAGCCTTTGCGTAATCATGTTCCTGAACATAGACATTGGCGATGCCAAGCAATGGATAATAAATTTTACCGTTTGGGTTATGT
>CAZNCO010000929.1:0-1682 GCA_964571345.1 uncultured Ohtaekwangia sp. | reverse complement strand
TATCCGTTCCCATGTTTTCTGTAACATGCGAATGATACATCCACAGAACCGAGCTTCCATCTGCAGAAGCCGGTGCAGCTTGAGAAGTGACATCCCATTCATATGTAAAAGTATCGTTAGGCAATACCCCAGCTAAGCCCTCATTGTTACTATCGTACTTTACCCCATGCGGGTGCATGCTTACTGGAAAACCTGTTTTGTTTTTGAAATTGATTTTTATTTTGTCGCCCTCCTCAGCACGGATCACTGGCCCAAGGATTCCACGCTCGTCATCGTCTTGTGTGCTCAAAGGCGTGCTGAAAGAGTTGTCGCTGTACAACTTGTATCGTGCCTTGATGTACTTGTGTCCGATACGGTTTGTGTCACTCGCCATAAATACCAACTCCTCAGTGGTGAAAGGCGCATTAGTGACGAGGTTCATGTTCCGAGGTGCATAATCCCATTCGCTTTCTTCGGCTGCGATAAAATATTCGCGCACGGGCGTCTGGTCTTGATTTGGAACCAGCGTGATTTCATTTTGTTCCTTGCACGCGAAAAGTGCAACACATAAAACACTGACAAGAAGAGTTGACTTCATAAGTGTGAGTTAATGATTTGATTTTTTTAAAACTTCGCTCCAAAGCCTATGTAAAAGCTTCTGCCAATAGCCGGGATGATGCCGGGACCAGGATATTCATCGGTGCGTTTAGTGAAGTAACGTTCATCGCCCAGATTGTTCACACCTCCCTTGATATTGAAGTTTTTGAATTTGATAGTTGCAGACCAATCCATCACCGTGTAGGCAGGTATGACTCCCGCGACTGCATCCTCAGAGGGCTTAGTTGAATTAGCCGCGTCTCCAAAAGACTGCGCTGTGCTGCTGATCAAAAAAGTGGTTGAAAATTTTCTTACAGCCAATGTAGAGCCGAAACGATTGATACTTGTAGGTGCATACTCCACATACTTGCCATAGTACTCACCACTAACGTATTTGGCTTTGATGATTGCCAGTGAATTGAAGAAGCTGAAGTCCCACCGGATTTCGGATGAAAAGGCTTTTACGGGACTAAACTCAACATAACTTTCCAATCCTTGATGAACGCTGTTGGCAACATTGGTGCGATAAGGAACCTGGCTGCCTTGACCATCAGCAATTTCAATCAAGCCAATTCGGTTATTGTATCGAAGGTAAAATGCCCCAATGTCAAAATTTAGAAAGTCATCAATGGATCCACGGTAACCAATGTCTGCATTGTAACCCGATGCATCTTTCAAGTTTTTATCAACTGTGATAATGGAACCAAGTGGGGTCAGATTTGAATAATCAATAGGGCGATAGGATTGTGAAATGTTTGCATAGATGTTTGTCGAAGAAGTGGTCTTAAATTGCACACCAATTCCGGCAAGGAAAATATTTCTGTTCTTCGACAGGTTTGAATAGATCACGCCTGATCCGTCTTCTGCGGGATTGTATCCCTTCAAAGTTGAATTCAAAAACTCATATCGAATGCCTGGGGTGACAGTGAACCGGTCTCCGATGTGAATAGAATTTTCTGCAAATACTGCCACGTTAGTAGTAGTAAAATCAAGGTCGTATTCATAACGTGGATCGAGCAATGTCAAATCAAAGTCAGAGCCGGTTGTGCCAAGCCCACCACCTTGCCGTTTCATCTTACCATAAAAGAATCGCAAACCAGTTGCCA
>CAZNCO010000928.1:0-1683 GCA_964571345.1 uncultured Ohtaekwangia sp. | reverse complement strand
CATTTAGAATCCGTTCCTAATAATACTGAGTTGATAATTGAAGCTATTATAGAGAATAAATTGGCTAAGTTATCTATTTATAATGTACTAAACACTATACTTAATCAAGATTGTATATTCGCCTCGAACACATCATCTATTTCTATCACTGAATTAGCTGCTACTACAAGACCAGATAGATTTATTGGCATGCATTTTATGAACCCAGTTCCAATGATGCAGTTAGTTGAGATAATTCGAGGTTATGCAACCAGTTATGTTACGTTTGAAGCTGTTAAACAGTTAGCCATTACTTTGGGTAAAACGCCTGTAGAGGTATTTGATTATCCGGGTTTTATTGCTAATAGAATATTAATGCCAATGATAAATGAAGCTATCTTCGCATTGTTTGAAGGTGTTGCTACAGCACAAGATATTGACACAGTAATGAAACTTGGTATGAATCATCCAATGGGACCGCTCACATTAGCAGATTTCATAGGATTGGATATTTGTTTAGCCATAATGGAAGTTCTTTATGATGGTTTCAATGATTCGAAATATAGACCATGTCCACTACTTAAGAAGATGGTTGCAGCAGGTAAATTAGGAAGAAAATCAAAAGAAGGTTTCTTCAAATACGATTGAAACTCCGCCCATAATGTATATTATGTAAATTATCGTTTTTACATTTTCTTATATAAAAATAGCTAGTAATGATGTAACACACCGCTTCCCCATCATACAAGATATTTCTCATCTTACGTGTAATCTCCAATTCCGTATCTATGGATTGAAAAGTGCAGAATCTCTTCTCCATCATTATCATTTCCGATTGATCTCAACATCAACACTAAATCTATAATCGAATTTATGCTTTGAATAGGCATAATCGTAAATAGATATTTTAACATAACGTGGTTTATTGTTTTTCTTTTCTGCGAAGGTTTTGGATTTTTCTTTATAATCATCTGTCTTCTGCCAATCTGCAGAAGTTATCTGCCAATTTTTTGCAAGGCAAATTTTTATTTTGTCTAAAATATTGTTGAATGCAGTCTCAGCTTTTGATTGTTCATTATCATTTTCAAAAATAGCTTTATATGAACCGCTTTCTTCATCAATATAAGCATCAATTGCATCATTAAGTTTTAACAGTTTTTGCTTAGAAATTGAAGGGTTTTCCAATAGGAAGAAATACGCATTAGCGTGAGAAAGAAGAAAGTCTAATGTTGTGCAAAAATCAGCGTTACTATCTATCGAGAGTGCGTTCGGTTCTGCAATTGCTGTCTGAAGAGTATAACTTCCTGCGGCTTTTTCTTCTCCAATAATATATAAGACCCAATTCCCCTCCGAGGGAATTACAGAAACAATATTAGCGTAACCTTTATCATTTTTAATACTCTGTTTAAATATTTCTCCTTTTGAGTTGACAAGTGCAATACTTGGTTGAAAGTTTTTAGAATAAACAATAAAGTTGACTGCCTCTCCTTGAAATAATTCTATCTCGAAACCATCGTAGCGTCCGAAATCTTTTTTGTAAAGATCTTTGGATGTTAATTCACCTTTTATTTCATTGAAATCAACCTGGAATTTTTGCTGCTTTTCTTGAGCAAAAAAATTTAGAAAGAAAAATATTATTAATGCAAAGACAGTTTGTGCAAATTTCATCAAACCTCCTCTTCCCTTTTTCATAATATTGTAGAC
>CAZNCO010000927.1:0-1688 GCA_964571345.1 uncultured Ohtaekwangia sp. | reverse complement strand
GAATAACAGTGCGCCTTGTTTCCAAGGCGAAGCGGGACGCGCAATGGGCAACATGGTCACAACATCGGTCAAAGGCGCCACGGAAGGAACTGCTGCAGAACGCAAGGTGGTGGCGAGCATACCTGATACAAATCCAGCAAATGGATCTCCGCAAATTTCTGAAACATCGGTAGAGCCCCAGCCCTGAATAGCTTTTACAAGTTCAGAACTGTGTTTTCTAAATAAAGGTAAATCTGTCTCTGGTGCCCAAGTTGTGGCAACCACTCTCAATTGAACGATGGCATCATCTGTGTTTAGTTTTAAATAACTCAATAAATTCACGGCATCACTGAGCAAGCGATTTTGCGCTGATGAAAAACTTAAGACCGAAGCTAACAGCCCTTTAAACTTTAAAGTCTCTAAACCTTCGCTTTCAATCAAGAAGGAAATGCGCCAAGGGATATGGGAGGGCAGCAATCGCTCAAAAAGCACCAAAAAAGCACGCAAGTCTTTTGGAAACAAATCGATAAAAACAGAAGAATATAATTTATTCCCAACCAAAACGGTTCGCCGGTCTTTCACAAGGGCATCTCTCGGAATCACTTGCTTTGCTAATGAAGGCCACAGTAAATCAGATGCATCTCCCTCAAAGCCACTTATTTCCCTTGGATAAATGCGATCGCCTGGCAAGAAGGGTTGCCAATCTTCGGCTGTGAAATCTGGATCAGCTGTCATTCGAATCGCTCGCACGGCTTCATGAACCTCTAGCACGGTGGATGAAACTTGTAGTGCTTTTAGATCATTACTCACCGATCGAACAAAAGCCTGATGCGTATCACGTAATTCAGGAATTGCTGCAAAAATAGCTTGCGCATGAGTGAATGGAGGACTTTTAGCCTCGCGCAACACCTTGATTTTTTCTTTATTTGCGGCAGACAGCTGATCATTCGTTAACGCAAAAGGGCGAGTAAATAAGACAAAATAAACATGTTCTTCTGAACAATAACGCGACATGCAATCGACGCGCTCTGAAAACAAATCATCCAGAGAAAGTTGAAGTCTAGAAGCTGTGCCTGTGGCGGGCTTATATATGTTTTCGATGACGTCTTTAATGTTCTGCTTATCATGACTAAAATACACTTGTACAGCATGTCCAGAACGCCCTAAAGCGCCTCGTAGCGCATTGGTGATCCCTTCAACCAGACGTTGAAACTCCTCGACACCGATCAATGCAGTGACACCATCTACCTGAAGAATCGACAACAAAGTGCCGTCGTGATTGACTAAGACTGTTTGACTATCTGCGGTCTCGAGATCGCAATAGGACTCCGTGGTTTGTTGTAGTGATGAACTCAGCCAAGCAAAGAGTGTATCGACACCATCTAGTAAGGCATTAGCTACTTTTCCCATAGATCTCCGAGTTCCCTATGTCGTTGCAGCAAACGCCGTCGCAGCCCACCGCTCAATTTGCGTACGAAATTTCGCGCGTGAAGGCAACAGGCGTATATTTGTAAAAATCTGTTTCATTTGATCTTCATTGGCATGTGAATCAATGATCAACTGCCCTAATACGGCAGGATCACTGGTTCCTTCACCAAATTTTTCTTCAACCATTTGTGCACGAAATTTAAAACTTCGATACACCGTCTGCGCTGTCGTTTTATAGCCAGTATTGTTGGTGATCGCACAAAATAAAACATGGCAGAGAC
>CAZNCO010000926.1:0-1690 GCA_964571345.1 uncultured Ohtaekwangia sp. | reverse complement strand
GAAATAAAATCTTCTGGTTTGATGCGTGCAAAAGGTTTGAGCACTACGCTACCGGGACAATAGACCAACCCGTCCAGGGCATCGGGCAAAAAGCTCAGATCCAAATGATCATCCAACACATTGAGCGATTGCAGTTTTGCAAAACCCGCTGTTGAGGCTAGGTTGGTTTTGTTGAAGGTGCCATACACCTGATGTCCTTCAGCAATCAGTTGCGTTGCCGTTGCCAAGCCTATTCCTGAAGACGCGCCTACGATTAAAATATTTGTCATGCTTTATCAACCCATTATTCGCTGTAATGTTCAAAGTTTTTTAATGCAAAGCGGACTACACGGATCGGCACACTTTGTTTGCGAATACATGTGAAGAAAGTGCGCCTACGTGGAGGCGCAGGATCAGTATCGCCCTTAAAAAGGCGTTATTTAAAAATAAACTTTAAGCCAAACTGTCTGCTTTGGCGGGAACTTTTTTTGAAACAAGACTTTTTTACCTGAAATACAAGTTGGTGAATGATTTGATGGCAAAAGGGTGTCAAAAAACCCAGCTATGAACTTTGAAAAATTCACTATAAAATCACAGGAGGCTTTACAAAAAGCTGCCGAAATAACTACAGGCAATCAGCAACAAGCCATTGAACCCGGCCACTTGCTGAAGGCTATCGTGGAGACGGACGAAAACGTGGCGGCTTTTGTTTTTAAAAAGCTGAATGTAAATACTAATATTCTTGAAGACAAACTCGATGAGCTGATCAACAGCTATCCGAAAGTTTCAGGTCAGCAACCCTACTTGTCTGCAAACACAAATTCTGTTTTACAGAATGCAGAAAAGGAATTGCGCGAGTTCAAAGACGAATTTATTTCTATTGAACATTTACTGCTTGCGCTTCTGAGCACAAAAGACAAGGCAGCCTCGCTGATGAAAGATGCAGGGCTAGATCGTGCAGGCTTGTTAAAAGCTGTGAAAGAATTGCGCGGCAATGCGAAAGTGACCGATCAGAATGCAGAAGCAAAATATAAATCGCTTGAGCGCTATTCAAAAAACCTGAACGACCTCGCCAAGAAAGGAAAGATCGACCCCGTGATTGGCCGCGATGAAGAGATCAGGCGTGTGTTGCAGATTCTTTCGCGCAGAACGAAAAACAATCCTATCCTTTTAGGAGAACCGGGTGTTGGTAAAACGGCAATCGTGGAAGGCATGGCTCAGCGCATTGTAAACGGTGACGTGCCCGAAAATCTGAAATCAAAAACGCTGGTATCGCTCGACATGGGTTTGCTTGTGGCGGGTGCCAAATACAAAGGTGAATTTGAAGAGCGATTGAAAGCCGTAATCAAAGAAGTAACGGACTCCAATGGCGAAATCATTTTGTTCATTGACGAGATTCACACGCTCATTGGTGCAGGCGGTGGTGGCGAAGGTGCAATGGATGCGGCTAATCTGTTGAAGCCTGCGTTGGCTCGCGGTGAACTTCATGCTATCGGTGCAACTACATTGAAAGAATATCAAAAGTATATCGAAAAAGACAAAGCGCTAGAGCGCAGGTTCCAGGCAGTAATGGTGGATGAACAGAGCATGGAAGACTACATTTCGATCTTGCGCGGTATCAACGACCAATATGAATTGCACCATGGGGTAAGTATTAGGGACGATGCATTGATATCTGGCGTGGGACTCTCTAGCCGCTACATCAGACAAC
>CAZNCO010000925.1:0-1690 GCA_964571345.1 uncultured Ohtaekwangia sp. | reverse complement strand
TATCCGTTCCCATGTTTTCTGTAACATGCGAATGATACATCCACAGAACCGAGCTACCATCGGCTGCAGCCGGTGCAGCTTGAGATGTAACGTCCCATTCATAAGTAAACGTATCGTTCGGCATCACTCCGGCTAAGCCCTCATTGTTGCTATCGTACTTCACACCATGCGGGTGCATGCTTACTGGAAAGCTTGTTTTGTTTTTGAAATTGATTTTCATTTTGTCACCTTCCTCGGCACGGATCACTGGCCCAAGGATTCCAAGCTCGTCATCGTCTTGTGTGTTCAAAGGCGTGCTGAAAGAGTTGTCGCTGTACAACTTGTACCGTGCCTTTATGTACTTGTGTCCGATGCGGTTTGTGTCACTCGCCATAAATACCAACTCCTCAGCGGTGAAAGGTGCATTAGTGACGAGGTTCATGTTCTGAGGCGCATAATCCCATTCGCCTTCTTCGGCTGCAATAAAATATTCGCGCACGGGCGGCTGATCATCATTCGGAACGAGCGTGATTTCATTCTGTTCTTTGCATGCGAAAAGTGCAATACATAAAACGGTGAGGAGAAGAGTTGACTTCATAAGATAAATGTGGGGTGATTGTTGAATTTCTTTTTTAAAACCTCGCTCCAAAGCCAAAGTAAAAACTTCTGCCAATAGCCGGGATGATGCCGGGGCCAGGATATTCATCGGTGCGTTTAGTGAAGTAACGTTCATCGCCAAGATTGTTTACACCTCCTTTGAAGTTGAAGTTTTTGAATTTAATCGTGGCCGACCAATCCATCACTGTATAAGCAGGTATGATCCCCGCGATTGCATCCGCAGACGGCTTGATCGAATTGGCCGCATCTCCAAAGGACTGTGCCGTGCTGCTGATCAAAAACGTTGTTGAAAATTTTCCTATAGCCAATGTAGATCCGAAACGGTTGATACTTGTAGGTGCGTATTCTACATATTTGCCATTGTATTCACCACTCACATATTTTGCATCGATCACGGCAAGTGAATTGAAGAAGCTGAAGTTCCACCGGGTTTCGGATGAGAATGCTTTCACCGGGCTAAACTCAATGTAAGTCTCCAATCCCTGATGAACGCTGTTGGCTATGTTGGTGCGATAAGAAACCTGGTTGCCCTGGCCATCAGAAATTTCAATCAAGCCAATGCGGTTATTGTATCGAAGGTAAAATGCCCCCACATCAAAATTAAAATAGTCATCAATCGATCCGCGGTAACCAATGTCTGCATTGTAGCCCGATGCATCTTTCAGATTTTTATCTACAGTGATAATGGAACCAAAAGGTGTAAGGTTTGAATAATCAATCGGGCGATAGGATTGTGAAATGTTGGCGTAGATGTTTGTTGAAGAAGTGGTTTTTAATTGCATGCCAATTCCGGCAAGGAAAATATTTCTATTCTTCGACAGATTTGAATAAAGTGTTCCCGAGCCATCTTCGGCCGGATTGTATCCTTTAACAGTTGAATTCAAATATTCATAGCGAATGCCAGGCGTGACGGTAACACGATCTCCGATGTGCAGCGAGTTTTCAGCAAACACCGCTACATTGGTCGTTGTAAAATCAAGATCATATTCATAGCGTGGATCAAGTAATGTCAAATCAAAATCGGAACCTGTAGTGCCGAGCCCACCACCTTGCCGTTTCATCTTACCATAAAAGAATCGCAAACCAGTTGCCA
>CAZNCO010000924.1:0-1692 GCA_964571345.1 uncultured Ohtaekwangia sp. | reverse complement strand
CTGTTTGCGTGTGTGCCCTCCAATAGCTTTGTATTATCAAACACACAAGCTATGAAAGTTAATATGAGCTCTGCTGATCGGATTATCCGGGTAATAATCGCAGCAATTTTCCTTATGCTGTATTTTACAAACATCATTTCGGGAACTATTGGAATTATATTGATTGTTTTATCTGCAGTTTTTCTAGTGACAAGCTTCATCAGTTGCTGTCCTTTGTATTGGATAACCGGTATTTCTACCATTAAGCAGAAAACAGAAAATGCTTAAGACATATAACGTGCTTCTGGTGGGCATTGCCCTCGGTGCTGTGGCAGGTTTTCTTTATTGGAAATACGTTGGCTGCATAACGGGCACGTGCCCGATCACTTCACAACCGATTAACTCTTCGGTATATGGTGCAGTGATGGGAGGAATTATTGGTGATATGTTTCGTAAATCAAATAAAAAATAAAATATGTTAGACGCTCTAAAAAAAATGTTAGGTATGACAACAGTTGACTACGCAGAATTAGTAAAGCAAGGTGCCATCATTCTGGATGTTCGCTCAAAAGGAGAATATGCGGGAGGCCACATCAAAGGATCAATCAATATTTCGGTTGATCAGTTAAGAAATAATTTAGGAAAGTTGCCAGACAAATCGAAGCCAATCATTACATGCTGCGCTTCTGGTATGCGTAGTGGATCTGCCAAGAGTATTTTAGAATCCAACGGCTACCAGCATGTGTATAATGGTGGTGGTTGGTCATCCCTCCAATATAAAATTTAAAATTATGGACTCACACTTGTATCACGTAGATGTAGCGTGGAGCAACGACCGCAAAGGAATGCTTTGCTCACCAGAATTAAATGCTTCCAACCAATATCAGAGCGGATGCATTGAAGTGGCTACTCCTCCAGAATTTCCAAAGGGCATCCCTGGCATTTGGTCGCCAGAGCATTTGTTCACCGCATCGGTTAGCAGTTGCCTGATGACCACATTCCTGGCTATTGCCGAGAACTCGAAATTAGATTTTATCTCCTTCCACTGCAGTTCGGATGGGAAACTGGAAAAAGTAGACGGAAAATTTCTGATGACAGAAGTTATTCTGGAACCTACCGTAATCGTTAAGGAAGAAAAAGATGTAGAGCGAGCTTTGCGCGTGTTGGAGAAATCAGAGCAAAATTGTTTGATCTCCAATTCCGTGAAAGCAAAGGTGAGTATGAAACCTATTGTTCATGTAGAAGTAACCGTAGCCTAATATGCCGAAAGCAAAATTTGCAGAACTGATTGAAAGTGGTACCCCTATCCTGATTGATTTTTCAGCGGAGTGGTGTGGGCCATGCAAAATAATGAAGCCCATTTTGGAAGAGGTAAAAACAAGCTTGGGTGACAAAGCTAAAATTGTAACGATAGATGTGGACCGAAACCCGCAGCTATCTATGCAATACCAGATTCAAAGTGTGCCTACACTCATTTTATTCAAGAACGGAAAACCTGTTTGGAGGCAATCCGGGGTAATACCTACCGAGCATCTTAAGAACATCATCGAATCAAATGTAGCCGCATAGGTAATAATTTGATCTCAGGATATTAACGCTTTCGGGGGCTGTCTCCACCATCGATTCGACTTTTATGAATTACCTTTGGGTAAACAAAAATTAAATTGTTTACCCATTGGATTTTAAACTGACCAGCGAATATCAGCCAACGGG
>CAZNCO010000923.1:0-1692 GCA_964571345.1 uncultured Ohtaekwangia sp. | reverse complement strand
GCACAGGCCAAGGTATTACGGGCTTTGCAAGAAAACCGAATTACCCGGGTAGGTGGCGATAAAGGATAAAGATATTACGGTTGATGTTCGCGTATTGGCAGCCACTAATAAAGATTTGAAAAAAGAAATTGCCGAAGGTCGGTTTCGCGAAGACCTTTACCACCGACTGGCTGTCATCTTGATCAAAGTTCCTTCGCTAAACGATCGCAAAAACGATATTCCATTATTGGTTACAAAGTTTCTCAGCGAGATAGCCGAAAACCACGGAGCAAAGAGAAAACAGATCAGCAAAGAAGCTATTGCTCTTTTATCCAAACACGACTGGACAGGAAATATACGAGAGCTTAGAAATGTTCTCGAAAGGCTAATCATCATGAGCGAGAATGAAATCCGCGCTGAAGATGTTAAAAAGTATCTATAGGCCCTTAAATACGGCTAGATACAGGCTTTTTTACCTCATTCTTGCTGTAAGTAGGGCACGTGTATTGAGTACAAGCGCTTAAAAAGGCTACTAATGCAACAAAAGCTAATACTTTCTTCATATAGGTTTATTTGATGAAAACAAAAATAATAGACTTTATCAATTATTCAAACTATTGATGTTCAGCCCAACATAAGGTTACAGCCTCTGATGTCACTATTATCCATTCTTCCCAACACCTCGAAGCTACCATCCTCATTCATTCTGCCGAGGTCCTCAGTCTCAATAAACGCACAAGAATGGGCATTGGCCAGGTCTATCACGTTTATGGCACCCACTTTTCCAACACTCACAGTACTAAACGGATCATTTACATCCCTTAGAATAACTTTCATCCATGGTGGGCAACGAAAGTAACCCCTCTCAACCGCGTATGCCTGCGAAAGAAGCTCCGTCATTCCATATTCAGAGCAGATACTTTCGACATGAAATCCTTCACACAGAAAAGAATGCAACTCCTCACGTGTCAGTTCCTTTCTTCGCCCTTTCATTCCGCCCGTTTCTACAATCAGGCAATGACTAAGATCGATACTTCTTTTCTCAGCAAGATCAAGCAGAGCAAATGAAACGCCCCAAAGCATCGTCTTTTTGCTTGACAATTTTAACACATTCAATTTCGCCAACAATTGTTCTTCGTTATTCAAAAAAAAGCCAGACTGACCAGAGCTATCTCGCTTTATAAAGTAATCCATCATTGCCACAAGAGAGGACCCCGTACGTTCAAGATAAGATGGCAGCAAAGCAAGAAAATGGAAGTCACTGACAGGACCGAAAAAGTATTCAAAACAGTGAACGGAATTCTGAAGGTAAAAATTGAGGTCGGGAACCAAATGACTGCTAGTTGTCGAACCTGTTGTACCGCTGCTTGTAAACTCTGTCCTAGCGTCCCAGCTACCCGATTTTACGGGATGAGATTTGAAAAAAGAGATTGGCAGAAAGGGAATGCGACCTAGATTGTCAACGGAATCCGGCCTTCTGTCCAGATTGTTCGCATAAGTTTGGTAAAGAAGGTTATTTTTGTATTGAAATTTATAAAGTTGTATAGCAATTTCCTCAAAAGTGCGATCGTTTACCTTCGAAAGTCTAGATACAAAGTGATTAATTTCTTGTGAGTGCATTGAACTAATTGAACCCAAAGGTAGAAAATGAAGTGGATTAAAAGTTTTGGTATTAGCTTGGTTTTAATATTGATGGTAGATGCCTGTCTGCAA
>CAZNCO010000922.1:0-1694 GCA_964571345.1 uncultured Ohtaekwangia sp. | reverse complement strand
GTGATAAAGGCTTCTGAAAATACGCCAAGGCAAGGGCAGAGCGTTCATCAGCTTTAAGAGATAGAACTGAACCCCTGTAGAATTCAACTCTAAAAGAAAATCACTGAATAATTTTGCTTCGGTTTTATTTTCAGAGAGCACAGCTTGTCTGAATTCATACAATATGCGTTGCTTGAGTGCCTTAAGATCTTCTTCATCCCGGCATAGTAATTTAGCCTTCCGGCAAACCAGGTAGGTTGAATGAAGTTGCCGGTCCCCTTGCCTGTATAAGCTTGCTGACATGGAAGATCTTGACCTGCGGATTTGCATCTGATTTTCCCTCAAAAAAGAGTACTTGAATTTTCTGGACGACCGAACCCAAAAATCAAAATCTTCATACGCAAGTGTCTCATCATAGCCACCCAACTCATCCATTACCTTTTTGCGAACCATCGTTGTTGGGCCTGGAATAAAATAGGTGGTCAATACGTTCCGAAACACATCCCCTTCCGGAATAGATTGAATCATTTTTTTCTTCAAGAGGTAAGAGAAATGATCGCGCAGAGGATTGCCGTGTTCATCGATATAAGTAGAATCGGTAAAAACGACACCATAGCGCTCATCTAACGTCTGAAAATGGGCAACTAGCTTTTCAATGTGCTGAGGAAGCATCACGTCATCCGTAGCAAAGTCAATCACAAAATCACCCGTTGCTTTTTGCAAGGCGATATTGAAGGCTTTGCAATTACCAACATTTTGCGGAAGCAGAATCACCTCCGGAATGAAGTATTCGCCTGCAATCTTCCTCAGTTCATCCTGACTCCCGTCTTTGCTCGCATCATCAACTAAAATAACCTGAAGTCGATCATAGGTTTGTTTTATCACAGACTCAATTGCCTGCCGCACAAAAGCTTTTTGATTGTAACACAAACAAATCACTGATACCAGCGGCTTCATGATCAAAGTAATTTTTCAAATGTAACTTTCAGCGCTTGTTTCCCACCTAGCCGCTCTTTAAATAAAAGCAAGCCTTCATTTATTTCTGTGCCATGCATAGAAGTTCCCAACTCAAGCCATTGAATATAATGAGC
Source organism: uncultured Ohtaekwangia sp. (assembly GCA_964571345.1). Lineage (GTDB taxonomy): Bacteria > Bacteroidota > Bacteroidia > Cytophagales > Cyclobacteriaceae > ELB16-189. The sequence continues at coordinate 624 of CAZNCO010000922.1, read as the reverse complement.
AACACAATAGTCATAAATGGCATTCACTAATAAAAGAACTGGGCTTTCTGAATTGTATGCGGGATCGTGATCATGGTAAAAATCGTAAAGCCAATCGCTCTTTACTTTTATGCAAATGGAAGCAGCAATCATCTTACCTGTGTGCGAGACTGAAAACAAAATGACACGCTCCGGAAATGTATCAGCAAGTGCAGTCAATTGCTGCAGGCTCATCGAAACCGCGTAACCCTTGCGTTCACGTTGTTGCAGGATAAAACTATACACTGACGGCAATTCATTAATAGCAATTTGCTGAACTAAAAAATCTGACTTTATCAGGCTTCGCAGTTTCCTCGATTTGCGCGCCTGAAGTTTTTCAACATATCTCCCGTCAACATAAATGAATGAGTCTGTCTCCGATAACTGAACTACAAATCCTGCTTTGCTAAATGCTTGCATCCTACTGTCCTCTTCCAGGAAAAAAGGAGCTTGCTTTACTATTACCTTCTTAATACCCTTACCCGATAAATTAATGATTGCTGACTCAAGTAGGTACACTACCTGGCCTTCATCAACAGCAATACTTGATTCCACCCCGCCAAACGGGGCTTTATAAGGACTGATGGCCAAGTCGCTCTCTACATA
>CAZNCO010000921.1:0-1697 GCA_964571345.1 uncultured Ohtaekwangia sp. | reverse complement strand
CTCCACCGTTAATCATCACAGCGAACTTCTGAAGGAAATTTCCATTGAATCTCAAGTTTGGATGTCGCATGCTGACACTATTGCCACTATTCCAGACCAGTACGAAATTATTGCAAGTACTTCCTCAGTGAAAGTAGCTGCATTTCAGTTGAAGGGCGAGAAAGTATATGGAATTCAGTTCCATCCAGAAGTTACGCACAGCCTCGAAGGCAAGAATTTACTGCGTAATTTTGTGGTTCATATCTGCGGATGTTCGCAGGATTGGACGCCAGACCAATTTGTGGAAACTACCGTTTCCGAGTTAAAGAACAAATTGGGTGATGATAAAGTGGTGATGGCTCTTTCAGGCGGAGTCGATTCTACCGTAGCGGCTATGTTAATTCATAAAGCCATCTGTAAAAATCTCTATTGCATTTTTGTGGATAATGGGTTGTTGCGTAAAGATGAATTTCAACAGGTGCTTTCATCCTATCAGGGGATGGGGTTGAACATAAAAGGCGTTGATGCAAAAGATAAGTTTTATAGTGCACTAAGTGGTAAGAGTGATCCTGAAGCTAAAAGAAAGGCAATCGGAAAAACTTTTATTGACGTGTTTGACGAGGAGTCGCATCTTCTTAAAGATGTGAAGTGGCTTGGCCAGGGAACTATTTATCCGGATGTGATTGAGTCGATATCGGTGAATGGTCCATCGGTTACTATTAAGTCGCACCACAATGTTGGAGGCCTTCCTGAAAAAATGAAATTGAAAGTAGTGGAACCGCTCAATACACTCTTCAAAGATGAAGTTCGTTTGGTAGGCAAAACACTGGAGATTGATCCTATGATATTAGGACGACATCCGTTTCCGGGCCCGGGATTGGGAATACGGATTTTAGGTGAAGTAAGTCCTGCAAAAGTAAAAGTGCTTCAGGAAGTTGATAAGATTTTTATCGATGCACTGCGCGCCCACAAACTTTATGATAAAGTATGGCAAGCGGGTGCTGTTCTTTTACCTGTTTATTCGGTGGGTGTGATGGGGGATGAACGAACCTATGAACAGGTAGCTGCGCTGCGTGCTGTTGTAAGCGTTGACGGAATGACGGCTGACTGGGCTCATCTGCCACATGAATTTTTGAGTGAGGTTTCGTCAGATATCATTAACAAAGTAAAAGGAGTGAACCGGGTTGTTTATGATATCAGCTCAAAGCCTCCAGCCACAATTGAGTGGGAATAAATTATTAACTTGTCCGATAGCAGTTTATAAGATTGCATGATCCGAATCATTTTATTTTTACTTGTCTTTGCTTTTTCCGGGATTGTTTATTCCCAGGATTTTAAAAAGCAGTATCGTCAGGCGAAAAAATTTTTCGAAGAAGAATCGTTCAGCCAGGCGATGGATGCATTCCGCCCTTTGACTGTTTACGATCGTGACAACCCATACCCAGAGTATGCCAGCTTTTTTTATGCGATGTCGGCTTACCGACTTGGCTACAATGTGATGGCCAAGGATATGTTTTTACAGATCAAGAAAATATATCACACCTGGGATCAAATAGATGAAGTGAATTATTGGCTCACGAAAATCTATTTTGACGAACGTGAATATTTCCAAGCGCTCGTTTTATCAAAGGAAGTTCAAAATGACGATTTTAAGAAAGACCTGAACGCGTTGGAGCGAAAGGAGCTACTGGCTATCACCGGTGTGGAGGTGCTGAAAA
>CAZNCO010000920.1:0-1697 GCA_964571345.1 uncultured Ohtaekwangia sp. | reverse complement strand
AAGCAAATCGGTATAACGCCATGAGAACCATGAAGGAGAGATATCCCAGCGTAAACAATTTGTCATTTACCACTTCCTTGAAATACACTCCACTCCAGTCAAACATGCCTCCTTCACAAAGAGAAGCCAAGAACACCAAAAGCCCGAGGAAAACAATGTAGGGATCAGGTTTTGCCAAGTTCAATTTATTACCAGATGTGGAACGGTCGCCACGCATGAGTCTAGGGTAGGAGAAAAGTCCAAATACTAACGCTAAAATTGATACCATTACAAAGTGGATTCCAATGGACATATCAAGACCAACGAATAAAGTTGAAAGACCGACACCAACGATTCCTCCGGTACTCCATAGCGCATGAAAAGAACCATTAATGTTTCGTCCGATTTGCTTTTGAAGGGCAATCGCTTGTGTGTTCACCGAAATATTCAGAATGCGCATGCTGAAAGCAAATAAGCAAATTGATAACGATAACAGAAAGGTTGAGTTGGAAAAGCCAATCAGTAAAAGCGCAAAACAAAGTGCGTGAAGAGCTACTATCATTGGTACACGGCTGTCATACCTGGAAACCAGCCAGCCGGAGATCGGTAAGCCCATCAATGAACTAATCGGCATAAGCAAAAGCAGCGTCCCAAGTTGCGCATCGTTGTAATCAAAATTACTCTTGATGGTGGGAATACGCGATGCCCATGTTGAAAAACAGATACCTGAAAGAAAGAAAAATACGCTGAGAAAAACCCGCTGTTTTACCTTTTGATCCATAACCTTACAGCCCGCAAGAACGTACTTTTTGCATAAAGTAAATAGTTGACGTAAGGATGATCATATTTTTGTTGGATGATTTTTAATAAGAAGCTAATTCTCTTGATTTTAACTTGCCGCGGACTGGTGAATTAATGTCTCTCTTACAATCTTTCCTTGTTTTTATAGTACTGCTTTGTTACCACTTTTTGTAAAACCCTTTTTATAATTAATTCAGCAATGACGTGATAATAATTTTGATTTTGTTTATCGCTTAAATATCTCTTTAATTCAGCCTCGCCTATATCCACTCTGTAAAGTAATTGCATAATATTAAAATCCGACCTCTTTTCATTACGCTGAAGCTCTGACGCAATCTTATTGTGGATGTTGTCGTAGTTTGGTTGAAGAACTTCAATAAAATCTGCCGGAAAATTGCTCTGTTCAAAATCCTTCGCAAGCTGCACTTTGAAGGCAATGAATAAATCTTTGCTGGTTAATTGATTTTTTATGGTGGGTAATTTTTCCAACGCCCTTCCGTTATTTTCGTTTTGATCTGTGATTTATCCAAGTATTAAGCTTGTAAGAAATAAAAGCTGAACCAGACCCAATGATAGCACCTGCCAGTACATCGCTTGGGTAATGAACTCCTAAATCCATTCTTGAATAACCAACGGCAGATGCCCACAGAAAAGAAGGCGCGATCACATACCATTTAGGATATGCAATACTTATAGAAGTTGCGAGCGCAAATGCAGATGAAGTATGCCCCGAAGGGAAAGAATAGCCGCCACCGTCCGTTTCTTTTTCAATGAAGGGGTATGCCGCGTAAGGCCTTTCTCGTTGTACTGCGTATTTAAATGTGGTGGATAAAATGCCCGCCAAGGCTACACTTGAGCATACGATAAATGCTTTCGCTTTACTGGCGCTATCCTTTTTGAGGAGTACATTTGTAAGC
>CAZNCO010000919.1:0-1705 GCA_964571345.1 uncultured Ohtaekwangia sp. | reverse complement strand
TGCTTTGCCCCGCTTTCCTGCTTGAATTGGTTTCGCACGTTAAGTCCTAGAAAGCTTACTTCTGAACCTCGGCTGTGCTTTTTGTTGCCGTAATGATTGCCAATCACTAAGTGATCCCTTTTGTCTTTGCGCTGTTTATGATTATCTCGATTAAGTCTGCGCTGCTGGGTGCCTTGCCCTATCTTGGGCATCGGTTGCGTACACGCATCAGCGGGTGGTGGCAGACGTTGATATTTCCAGCACTTTCAGTTACCTACAGTTTCATCAATCCCCTTCAGGAGAATGGCACGTGGGGTTCTATCGCTTACACGCAAGTGGACAATCTACCTTTGATGCAGTTGGCCTCGATCACAGGTGTGTATGGTATTTCCTTCCTGATCTTCTGGACATCATCCATGATCGTGTGGGCATATGAACAAAAATTTCAATGGCAAAAAATTAAGGTTGCCGTGTCCCTCTATGGTGCCATTTTCTTATCGACACTGTTATTCGGCCTCTTCAAAACCAATTCTTATTTCCATGATTCACCTCCTGCCGTAAGAGTAGCCGCACTCACGGGAAACAACTTGCCTGTTTTTGAATCGATGTACCAGGATGCCTTTGGAAAAAAACTTCCGGTAGATTATAAAACACTCACGCAACAATCGCCCGAGTTACAAGAACTACAAAAGGCTGTACCGCTTTTTGTGAAAGACCCCATGGCACCGATGTTTAAAAATACGCGGATGTTTATGCGAAGCTTTCAGGACAGTCTGTTGGTTGTGGCGGGAAAGGAAGCCATGGCAGGTGCAAAAATAATTGGCTTCTCAGAAGCTCTTTTCTTCACCATCAAAAGCGAGGAAGCCGATTTTATTGAAAAGGGTAAATTGTTTTCGCGGCAGCATCACGCTTACTTACTGCTCACCGAGGCAAGCATCTTACCAGGTGAAATTCAGCTGGGCACACCTTACTTCGAGAACAAAGCCATCCTGATCAATCCGAAAGGAGAAGTGCTGAACACCTTTCTGAAGAATCATCCCGTGCCGGTGGTGGAAGGCTGTGTGCCAGGCGATGGAGATGTGCCGGTGGTGAAAACCGAATTTGGAAATATAGCCGTTTCCATCTGTTACGATGCCGATTTTCCTGCGTCTATCCGGCAGGCAGGAGAAAAGAATGCAGACATGCTCTTGCTCCCATCAGGCGATTGGAACGAAATCAATCCGTATCACGCAAAGATGGCGGCCGTGCGCGCCATTGAAAATGGATTCTCCTTGCTCAGGCCGGTGAGTCACTCTCTCACGATCGCCACAGATCAAAACGGGTTAATCATAAACAGCAACCGCTATACAGAGGAAAGAGAAAACGTGATGATTGCCAGTCTGCCCGTGCGTCATAGGCAAACTATTTACACACTGATTGGCGACTCGTTTGCGTGGTTATGCGTACTGAGTTCGGCACTGATTATTACGTTCTCCACTTATCGGGCCGTTGAATTCCGAAGATCAAATCTCAGGAGTAATCAAATGACCACCGGTGAAGTAGCCCGAGTTTGAAAGGGGGGACGTGGACATGAATTAAAAGAGTAAAAGATGAAATAGCTTCGTTTGTAGAGTACATGGTCGCGCTTCAACATGTTCAACGTGACAGGTTTTGAATGTTCTTAGAGCGGTTATTGTCAGTCTGAGTAAATAATCAAATGCTTTGATACCGATAGGAAATGACATGA
>CAZNCO010000918.1:0-1706 GCA_964571345.1 uncultured Ohtaekwangia sp. | reverse complement strand
GGCCAGTAGTGCTCGGCATCATGTCAGTGCTGATCATCACGCATTATTTCTACGGACTGGATAAGTTATTTGGGTGGAATTTAAAGTAGTCCGAGTACTTCATCTGATAGCATCTTCTCTAATTGCGAACAATAAAAAAAGGCCGCCTCTCCGGCAGCCTTTTTTATTACTTCTTCATAAATCTTTGGGCAGCTTCTTGTTTTAACTCCTCCCATTCGTCTACGGGAGGTGGAGTTCCCTTTTCAAAAACCTCATCGAGTAACCATTTTACAATCTCCTTTTTCATTCCAAACTTCTTCACCAAATCTTCGCAGAATGCAATCTCCTTTTTCTCAATCACACCATCGGCCCACACCATCAGCATCAGGTCGTAGAGCACATTCATTTTATCCTGGAAATTGTCAGGCACATTCACGGTGAATTTCTCATCGCTTGCAATCAGTTCCTGCACTTGCCGGTCTTTGAGCCCGTAACGCTTCCCGATTTTGAAAAGCATAAGCTGCTCTTTCTCATGAACAAACCCATCGGCTTTTGCCAGCGCAAGAAGATTCTTGATGTGATTCTTCTTGTAAGAAAGGTACTGATGTTCAAAGAAGCCTATCATATTGATTTGAATTAGTTTTTACACTTTCGGAATTTTTGTCCATTTCTTATTTGAGCTTGCCGACTTCACTACGGTTTCAACAAAAGTCATCCCTTTCACACCGTGGTCTACATCCGGAAAATCATATTTCTCTGCGTTAACTTTCTTGCCCGGCTTATAATCGCGCATTGCCCTGGTAAACGAACGATAGATGTTTGCGAAAGCCTCGAGATAACCTTCGGGGTGACCTGCAGGAGTGCGAATAAATGCCTTCGCATCGTCTGACAAATAAGGCCAACCCGCGCGCATGATTTCTTTTGGTTTGTCAAGCCATTTTACTACGAGAGTGTTTGGCTCTTCTTGTCTCCATTCCAGTCCACCCTTCTCTCCATAGATACGTATGTTTAAATTATTTTCTTCTCCGGCAGCTACCTGCGTTGCTAATAAAACTCCCGTAGCTCCATTGTCAAATTTCACCAACATCGAACTATCGTCATCGAGCATACGGCCAGTTACTACCGTGTTAAGCATTGTGCAAACTTCGGTGATGTCTGATCCTGTTATGTATTCAGCCAAATTCGCTGCATGCGTTCCAATGTCGCCAATGGCTCCACCCATGCCTGATTGCTTTGGATCTGTGCGCCAGGAAGCCTGCATGTTTCCTGTCTTCTCAAGCATCTTCGAAAGCCATCCTTGTGGATATTCTACGAACACCTTTCTTACTTTACCAATCTTGCCGGTGCTCACCATGTTGCGTGCTTCTTTCACCATCGGATAGCCGGTATACGTGTGTGTAAGGGCAAGTATCAAACCTGTTTTATCAACCAGTTTTTTAAGTGTTTTGGCTTCCGCTAATGAAAAAGCAATCGGCTTCTCTACCACTACGTGAAAACCTGATTCAAGCACCATCTTCGAAGGCCCGAAGTGCACGTGGTTAGGCGTAACTACACTCACGAAATCAATTCGTTTATCGACTGGCATGTTTTTCTCCGCCTCAAACATTTCCTGGTAGGTATTGTAAACACGTTTGGGATCAAGGTACAGAGCCTTTCCCGTGTCCTGCGATTCCTGTGGGATGATGCTGAAAGCACCACACACCAATTCAATTTCGCCATCAATACCA
>CAZNCO010000917.1:0-1707 GCA_964571345.1 uncultured Ohtaekwangia sp. | reverse complement strand
GTTATATTATTACGATCGGCAGTTTAGCGGGAACGAATTTCTTTGCAGGCGGAGGCGCGTACAACGCAAGTAAGTTTGGACTTCTCGGTTTTTCACAAGCCATCATGCTTGATCTTCGTCAGCACAAAATAAAAGTAAGCACCATCATGCCTGGTTCTGTAACATCTCATTTCAATAATCACACTCCCAATGAAAAAGACGCCTGGAAAATTCAGCCCGAAGATATTGGTGAGCTGGTGCTCAGTTTATTGAAAATGAATCCACGCACGTTGCCAAGCAAGATTGAAGTGAGGCCGAGTTTACCGCAATAGAAAATTATTTAATTTAAAGTTCAACGGGCTAAGCAATACTTTTAAAAGGAATGTTTTGTCTTATTCCTTTTTAACGATCATGGTTTTGCGTCCTATTTTGAAATTTAATGCTATTGTGAGGTAGCTCACTTTTTGAACAATCCCTGGATTTCTGGGAGAGACAAATGTGTTGGCTATCACAAATTGAAAAACATTCAGGTCCATTCCACCCTCATATCCATAGCTAAAATCCAATTCTTTAGATTTGTAATGAACCGACTCTTGGAAATCTATTTGATCTAAATTGAAGAATATCCACTGTCCACCGGCTTTGCCTGAAATGAAGAGTTTTTTCGAAAATTTTCCATTGAAGGGATGAAATGAAACACCGAATAATAATGGAAGCATCTTCACTTTATAATCTACGCTTGGGGGAACACCTGCGGGCACAGAACTTGGGTAATGTTCTGATTGAAATGACGTATAAGATACGGACCCAATCAAACGAAACCTTTGGCCAAGCTGATGACTATATTTTGATCCAATACTAATGCCATCTCCTGCAATGTTTGATAAATTATTATCGGGAATACTTAAGCCTATTGAACCGTAAAACTGGCCATGGCACGGTAAAACTCCCACCAGTAAAACCGCGAATAAAAATCTTTTGAACCGCCCCACGCCTCAACTGAAATTGATCCGAACACACATTTGAATATCTGCATCACCAAAGTAAAGAATATCGCTTGGCGGTGCAGCGTACAATGGGCCTTTGAATGTAACGGTCACATTTACATATGTATCAAAATATTTTACATCTGTGATGGTAAGCGTGCCCGGGTTGGCTGCTGTGCAGCAGGTAAAAGATCTTCCCATCGCGCCATATTGGTTGCTATAATAAACTACCAATGTTGCATTAAAAACATCATCAATAAATCCATATTCGTCCAAGCCCTTGTCTTTTCCCATCACGAAGGTTTGGTTTAAATAGAGATTGCGCACAAAGTCATGACCATCCATAACAGATGACTGCAAGTAAAACCATACTGGAATAAGGTTGTCAAAGTTTCCGATGGTAAGAATAATTCCCTTTCTCTTATTTCCATATTGATTGAATCTGGTGATTGTATCTTCAATCGCTGTGTTCGAGTAAACTGGATCATTTGTAGAAAAACTAAAGGGCATTCCCCTTATCGTACCTTTACAATAGTTAGCAGATAAGGGTATGTTTGTTTGAGTTAGCTTTACTTGATCAAAGTCAGTATCGTAAGTAGTGCTCTCTGAAAGACAACTACTCACTGCAATAAGAAAGAGCGAATAGACAAATTTAAAATTCTTAACCTGCATAATCAAAGTTACATTACGACACTCTAATTGTGAAATATTGTATAATGGTGCCTCCGCACGGATTATAAAC
>CAZNCO010000916.1:0-1710 GCA_964571345.1 uncultured Ohtaekwangia sp. | reverse complement strand
CTTCACTCCTCCACCACAATGATCAAAATGCAAATGCGTGAGAAACATATCCGTGACTTCCCGCACGGAAAAACCTTTGTTGTTTAAATTTTTAACAAGGTTGTCATTGCCATGCAAGTAATAATGCTTGAAGAAATCTTCACTTTGCTTATCGCCAATGCCATTATCGATAAGAATAAGTTGCTCACCATCTTCAATCAGCAGGCAACGCATTGCCCAGGTGCAGAGGTTATTTTCATCGGCTGGATTTGTCTTTTGCCAGATTGATTTGGGCACCACACCAAACATAGCTCCTCCATCTAATTTGAAGAAGCCGGTGTTAATCACATGAAGTTTCATTTTAATTTTTTCGAGATCGTTTTCTGAAGAATAGCTATTTTAGCCAATGACTTGTAGTAAAGATCTTTTCGCTGCGCATTAAGACTCAGCAGCATGGTGGCCCAAACCTCAAAAGACTTATCGTGGATGTAGGATTTTACTGAACCACCATAGCTTGCAATTTGCGAAATTCTCACCTGAAGGTTGGCAAGCCCTACGTTATCAAAATCCTTTATCTCCTGGTAGCGTCCTTTATACAACTCGGTAAGCGCACGGAGAAAATCAATGTCATCCACATGCTGAACCTGGCCTGAACTTACCAACGCTTCAAATGTGAAATCAGAAGAATGAAACGTGACCTGAGAAAACATTCCGTTGACAAAAACATTCAGCGAGTCATCTGGAAATTCTTTTCCACGCGAAGCCTCGATAAGCTTCGAAATGCGAAGATTCTGTTGTCGAATAGCCTCAAGGCCGTCCTTCAGTTGAACGGAGTCCGTCTCAAGATCGACTACTAAAGAAGATAAATATTTTTGTTCGCGAGCATCACTGTCGCGTTGATTTTGCCAATTAGTTAACGCAAATGCGATATACACCCCAATAACAATGGCAACCATGTTAGTGAGCTGGTTTTTCCATTGAATCCGCTCCTTGTCACTGGCCATAGTATCGCTTTAAAGAATTATTCTTTTACCACCCCCATGGCGCAGAATTTATCAATGCGTTGATTGATTCTTTCCTGGGCAGATAATTTTGAAAGGTTCTTAATATTTTCGAGTATAACTTTTTTAACTTCAGTAGCCATCGCCTTTACATCGGTATGTGCGCCACCAAGAGGCTCTTTAATGATGCCATCGATCAATTTATTTTGAAGCATGTCTTTAGCGGTAAGCTTTAACACTTCTGCGGCTTGCTCTTTGTAATCCCAGCTGCGCCACAAGATTGAGGAACAAGATTCTGGTGAGATCACAGAGTACCATGTATTCTCCAGCATCAACACTTTATCTCCAATGGCAATTCCAAGCGCGCCACCCGATGCCCCTTCGCCTATAATTATGCAGATCACGGGCACTTTTAGCATAAACATTTCTTTGAGGTTGCGGGCGATAGCTTCACCCTGACCACGCTCTTCGGCTTCAAGGCCTGGAAATGCTCCGGGAGTATCTATGAATGTGACTATCGGCTTATTGAATTTCTCAGCCAGTTTCATCAGGCGAAGCGCTTTGCGATAGCCCTCTGGATTCGCCATTCCAAAATTACGCAGCTGTCGCTGTTTTGTATTTCTACCTTTTTGCTGACCAATAAACATCACAGTTTGTCCATCAACTGAACCAAGTCCTCCCACCATCGCTTTATCATCCGCTACACCCCGGTCGCCATGTAGTTCAATAA
>CAZNCO010000915.1:0-1711 GCA_964571345.1 uncultured Ohtaekwangia sp. | reverse complement strand
GTGTAGACGCACGCACCATCACAGTAGAGGTAAATGTAACGCAGGGTATACGTTTCCACATGAGTGGCCTACCCGATACGGCCGTGAAGGAAAGCGAGCATCGTGTAGAATCATCAATGAAGAGCCTCGGCTATCACATGCCGCGCAACAAAGTGGTGGTGAATCTTGCACCTGCAGATTTGCGAAAGGAGGGTTCAGCATATGATTTACCAATTGCCCTTTGCATTCTGTCAGCATCCGGCCAAATCACAACCGAGGTATTGGAAAAATACGTCATTATGGGTGAGCTTTCGCTCGATGGCGAACTGCGCCCGATTAAAGGCGTTCTTCCCATTGCGATTCAATCTCGCAAAGAACAGTTTAAGGGATTTATTTTACCAAAGTCAAATGCAAGAGAAGCTGCGATTGTAAATAATCTCGATATCATAGGTGTAGAGACATTGAAAGAAGCGGTTGAATTTGTGGAAGGCAAGTTAAAAATTGAACCTCTCGTTGTTGACACACGCGAAGTTTTTCAAAGCAAACTCAACGATTACGAAACAGATTTCAAAGACGTACAGGGGCAGGAGAACATTAAACGTGCACTTGAAATTGCCGCTGCTGGTGGACATAACGCCATCATGATTGGTCCGCCTGGCGCTGGTAAAACAATGTTGGCCAAACGCCTCCCCACCATTCTTCCGCCTCTTACTTTAAATGAAGCGCTCGAGACTACCAAGATTCATTCCGTAGCCGGAAAAGTAGGAGCGGATGGAACGCTCATCACCACCCGACCTTTCAGAAGTCCTCATCACACGATCAGTGACGTTGCATTAGTTGGAGGGGGTGGGAATCCACAACCTGGAGAGATTTCTCTTTCACACAATGGCGTTTTGTTTTTGGATGAACTCCCCGAATTTAAACGCACCGTGCTCGAAGTGATGCGCCAACCAATGGAAGAAAGACGTGTGACTATTTCGCGCGCCAAAGTGTCGATTGATTACCCTGCTAATTTTATGCTTATCGCAAGCATGAATCCCTGTCCGTGTGGATACTACAATCATCCTGAGAAAGAATGTGTGTGTGGTCCTGGAGTGGTGCAACGGTATCTGAGCAAAGTGAGTGGCCCACTCCTTGACCGCATCGATCTACATGTAGAAGTAGTGCCGGTGAGTTTTGATGAGATGACAGCCAAACGAAAATCTGAAACCAGCGAACAAATACGCGAGCGGGTAGTACGTGCACGGCAAGCTCAATCCGAGAGATTCAAAGATCGAAAAGAAATCTATTGCAACGCTATGATGCCAAGCAACATGGTAAAGGATATTTGCGTGATCAACGATGCCGGGCGAACACTTTTAAAAACAGCGATGGAAAGATTGGGTTTATCGGCCCGTGCTTATGATCGCATTTTAAAAGTCTCCCGCACCATTGCCGACCTTGCAGGAACAGAAGAAATAAAAATTGAGCACCTCGCGGAAGCAATTCAATATAGGAGTTTGGATAGAGAGGGTTGGGCGGGGTGATTCGGTGATGAGTTAATTTGAAGGTGAATTAGATATTCTAACAGAACATAAATGAGAAGAAAAACTTGATGATTAATCGCCAACAAGGACTGAAAGAATTTGGAAACTTGAAATCGCAAAATGCGACATTAAGTTGGGCGGGCGAGAGAGAATAGCCTCGGCTTTTATGGAACATCAACTGTTGATGCTGACCAGTGGGTTAACAG
>CAZNCO010000914.1:0-1712 GCA_964571345.1 uncultured Ohtaekwangia sp. | reverse complement strand
CAATAAGGTCATTAATTGAAAACTCCATTGTTTTGGTTTTAGTAACAGAAAAATCTGATGCCACATCACCTAACTTTAATAGCTGACAGTGGCCTTCTTTATTTTGTAATTCAATGACATCATGTTGTTTACCCACCACTCGATAATGAGCCTGTTCTCGTGTATAGGGATTAAAGGTGACCTGGTCGCCTATTTCATAAAATTTAGAATGACGCTTTTGAACCGCAGTCAAACTCTGGGTAGAAAGCACACCGCATTCTTTGCTTTGTATTGAAAGCATGCCTTCTGATTTTAATTGCGCTCGGATGAGATTCGTTAAATCGGCAGCATCCTTGTTAGTTAAAGCAACCGCTTGCGTCATTTGCCGAGCCTCCGTCGATAGTTTAGAGTATTCAAAGGCTAAATCCTGATTTGCTTTTTTAGTCTGAATAATCTCAAAAATAGCGCGTTTTTCATGAGTGGTTGACCGGAGCGCTGTAAAACCAGCCTCTTTTAATGCCTTTATTGGACTGCCGGCAGAAAAACCTTCGGTAGAGCTGAGATTATTGAATAAAATAAGCTTGTTCTCGCGCCCTGCAACAAGCTTTTCTAATGACATTAAATCCTGATAAGATAATTTCTGAGCATCATGAACAATGACAACATCCTGTCTTTGTGACCCGCTGTGTATCTGCTGTTCATAGCGCGCTTGAAATCCTGCTACCGTTTGAACCAATTCCCCCTTAAATGCGTTTTTAATCCATTTCCACAAACTGGAAATATCACGTGAAACTGATTCACTTAAATAGTTTGCCTGCATGCGGCCAACATGAAGTACATATGCAGAAGATCCTGAAGCTTCGCTGGCATGGACTAATGACTCAATTAATTCTTTCTCATGAGTTAATCCTTTAACATCAACTAACTGAACGCGATCACGTGACCGCAATAATTCTGCACTTAGGTTTGATTCATATAGCTCTTTTGTAAATCCTTTTCCACGTGAATTTTTAAACTGCTGTATAAATGATTTCTCAGTCGCAATTAAATCTGATGTTGTGTAATAAGCCTGAGCAACACCTGCTAAACGTTTGTCATTGAAACGACTACCTATCTCCGCCTCTAATTCATCGTGATGAATGGTACCGCGTGCAAAGGTGAATGCCATGCGCACCAAGTCACTATGCTTAATCTGCGTACTAAAAGGAGATAACTGTTCAAGTGCATCATCAATTGCCTGAACAGCAGTTTCACTGACTTTGATTGGCTCAAGAGTATAAATAGCACCCCTATCTTTTTGTTTAGACTGCTCAATCAATACCCTAAAATCTACTCCTTGTTTTTGAGCTTCGCTTTTCCAGAACTGGGTTAACGTGACTGTGTCAACACTTTCCTTGGATTTTCGCGTATCAAGATTGGCTTTTTCGGCTGCCTTGGCACTTTTTAAACCTTTTGCGTTCAAGCTTTTAAGGATTTGATTACGCCGTTTTGAGGTATGCTCAAGATAAGACTCAGGCACACCTACAATTTCAAAGTTCCCATATCGATCTTTTACCTCAATATCATACCCAAGTGAGCAAGTCCCTTTCGCTAACGCAGAATTATAAATCAATCCAAAATAATGCTGATTTTGATATAAAATTTCCCTAAATCCATTTTCAAGATGAACCTTATCTTGCTTTGATCGCGAAGACAGTGCGCGAAATTTCCCATCATGGCGCTCAGTCATATTC
>CAZNCO010000913.1:0-1713 GCA_964571345.1 uncultured Ohtaekwangia sp. | reverse complement strand
ATATACCACTCTGAAGATTGACCGTTTGTTTCAACCTTCCGTTTGCAGCAGGTTCAGGTTCAAGATATTTTAGCGCCTTGATAGAAATACCGCGTTTAATAAATTTTGTTTGAAGAATATCAATTGATTGTTTGCGCGAATAATCGTCTTTTGTGTTTAGCGCGATGAATTTCTCCTTCTTGTTGAGAGTCAGCTCCGTGTTGGAATCCTTCAGATCGTAACGCTGTTGAATTTCCTTTATTGCCTGGTTGAGTGCGTTATCTACTTCTTGAAAATCAATTTCAGACACGATATCAAACGAGTGATTGGCTGCCATAAATTTCTTTGACTTTAATTAATCAGATTGATAATTTTACTATTGAGTCGGGGTGAGAGGATTCGAACCTCCGGCCTCCTGGTCCCGAACCAGGCGCTCTAACCGGGCTGAGCCACGCCCCGTTCGTTGTAAATATAATCGATGTACAAGTATTGGAAAAGCCATTTGTAAATTTCCACAAATCTTTTCCAATCTTTTGATTTTTCGACTCTCCTTATCTAAATTCATTTCGTTGTGCTGCAAAGGAAAAATGGATTCGTAATAACGATCTCAAAAGGTTTAGCCCGGAACATCAACTTATTTCGAGCGGCAACAAAAATTCCAGCAGCATGCTGCCGAATCATCCCACCGGGCTGCAATGGACCATTCCATTACAGTAAAATTTGGTCACTGTGTGAACCATGACCACTATGTTAGCAGGTTAGGCAGCATGCTCTTTAGGGCGTCCCAATTTCTTGTTCTTCACATTAACCAATATGGAGCACCACTATGAATTCTCAAATTCTACCCATGACACTGGGGGACATTTTTGAAAAGACCTTCAATCTCATTGGAAAAACTTTCGTCCGCAGCATCGCGCCGGCGGCAATCTTCCTTGTTATTCCTATAACTTTGCTGACGATCGCGGCAGATAGTTTTTATTCCGCTCTCGCCGATCTCGGTCCTAATGGCAGCGCACCTCTCTGGCAATATCAATCCGGTTTGCAATTCCTTCTCCAATTTCTTGAAGTGATGTTTTTGTTCATCGTGGCATACGTTGTACTTGCGCTCGCGATGCTCTTCGCAGAAATTACAATTAGTTATATAGTTGGCAAAGAAATTCTCGGCGAGCCTGTTAAACTCAACAATGCTCTCAAGGAAACTTTCTATGCAAAGTGGCTTTACGGAATCGGACAGGGTTTGTTGAAGGCCTTGATTATTGGCGGCGGAATTGGAATCGTCGTATTTTTTATATGGACGTTCTCAATCGTTATCGACAGCAAAATGGTTCTGTTACTTCTGATTTCTCTTGCGGTGATAATCATAATACCACTCGTCATTTTCTTAGCATACAGGTGGTACTTTTCATTGACAGCAGTCGCAGTGGAAGACCTTGGACCAGTTGACTCACTTCGACAAAGCTGGTTCTTGGTAAAAGGATACTGGTGGCGAACATTCGGAATTCTATTTCTCCTTACCATGTTGGCCCAATTCGCCATCTCCATCATCTCGCTTCCATTTTCATTAGGGGGTATGTGGGGTTTTTACAAAACTATTTTTACAGCAATGAGCGCGACCGGCGGCGAACCAAATCCGCAGGTGATGCACGAAGCGATGAAATCTTTGGGACCAAGTGTCGGTATCGGCATTGGGATTAATTCATTGTTGTCGCTCCTCATCGTTCCAGTGTTTACAGT
>CAZNCO010000912.1:0-1717 GCA_964571345.1 uncultured Ohtaekwangia sp. | reverse complement strand
CAGTAAAGCAAGGTGGCCCTAACCCCGACAATAATCCCAAGCTTCGCATGGCCATTCAAAATGCCAAAGGGGTAAACATGCCCAAAGACCGTGTGGAGTCTGCCATCAAGCGCGCTTCCTCAAAGGAAGAGAAGGACTTTCAGGAAGTGGTTTACGAGGGCTATGCACCACATGGTGTGCCCGTGATTGTTGAATGTGCGACTGATAATCCTACCCGCACAGTCGCTAACATCCGACTCCACTTTTCCAAGAATGGGGGTGCCATGGGGAACTCCGGTTCGGTGGGTTTCCTGTTTGAACGCAAAGGCGTATTCAAATTTGATCCGGCAAAATTAAACCTGGATGAGCTGGAGTTGGATTTGATTGATGCGGGTGCGGAAGACATCCAAAGGGAGGATGAAGAAGTGACCGTTTACACAAAATTTGCCGACTTCGGACATTTTCAAAAATTTCTCGAGTCTAAAAAACTGGAAGCCAAAAGTTCTGCACTCCAATATATTCCTACCACCACGAAAGAATTGAGTGAGGCTGAACAGGATGAAGTACTGAAATGCATTGAAGCCATCGAAGAAGATGATGACGTGCAAAATGTTTATCACAATCTGGCTTAAACCGCAACTATTTTAAGCGCGGCCGCTCCCACGAAAGCTTATAGCCTGCTACAATCTGAAAGGCAGTGTTCTTCATGGTTTCTCCTGAAGGGCCGGAATTCGAAACGATATTAGAAAAGCTGAAGTTGTAGCGCACACCAACATTCAGGCGATCGAAATCTGCTCCTGCTCCAAAAGTACCACCAATGTCGGAGTTGTTAAAACTACTCTTTATATCTGCAGTAGCTCCGTCATAAATTCCTGTGGCGGTCATCAAGATGCCCAACTGGGGGCCTGCCAACAGATGAAATTGCTCCGTCACATGGTAGCGGAGAAAAACGGGAATTGAAATATAGTTCAGGCGGATCACTGCTTCGGAGGTGCCAGTAAGAGACGCAGGCCATTTTGAGCCAATCGAAGAAAAAAACAGCTCAGGTTGAATACCCAACTTCTGCGTGAACATGATTGTGGCGTAGCCGCCAACGAGGTAACCAATTTTTGAATTTGCGGAAACAGAAACACCAGACGTTGAAATATTTTGATTTGAAACATTCACGCCTCCGCGTATTCCGTAACTGAATTCCTGCGACAATACTTTTTCAGCAGCTGCATACAAGAAAATGAGAAACAACAACTTTTTCATCGTGTCGATTTATTGGCATTAAAACTGGCCAAAAAGACAAATTGAGTAAATGAGAAGCGTCATCAATCATCGGGACTTTACAGGAATATCAATTGTTTCAAAAAAAGAAAGGTTGCATTCAGCAACCTTTCCCAACTCATTCGGAAATATTTTTACTTCATGGGGATCACATAAGCTACGCGTATTCCAAAATAGTTTGCGTCAGCAATCATGTTGAATCGCGCACAGAGGTCCCAGCTATTCTTCCGGAATCCAACAGCCGGACTCAGGCTGAAACGGCTGTCGGAGACTGAATAGGTATTAAAACCTCCGCCATTTCCGCTATTATACACATAGGTGTAAGACGATAAAAAATTGATCCCTAAATCAGCTCCTCCATAAATGCCTTTGCTCTCCTCCGAAAAATAATATCGGACTCCCCCCATGATTGGCACAAGAGACGAGTTGCCAAACGGAATGACCACATTCGTGGACGGAACAGAAT
>CAZNCO010000911.1:0-1721 GCA_964571345.1 uncultured Ohtaekwangia sp. | reverse complement strand
TTCGTATATAGCGTTGTGTTTAAGGCACTTTAATAGCCATTTTATCAGGTTTAAAATAAAGTTCAGATTCAGTGTTAGAAAGATACCAAACACCCAACGATCTTAAAAGAAGTTTTCAACGATGTGACTGGTTATTTCAATAAAGCTGCACAAAATCTTATCTTGTGCATTGGTTGTTTAATGATGGATCTTTATGAAGCTTATTCTTTTTGGTGTTGGAATATTGGTGCTTATTTTTTCTGAGATATTTCGAGTTTACTATATCATGCCATTTCCCGGAAGCCAGGTAGATGAGACAATATCTGTCGCTTACTTTTTGCAAAATGCCATCTGGTATTTTCGTATTTTGGGAGTGTTACTGATCTGCTATCCCACTTATTTCTATTTGAAGTCTGACAAGCCTTTGATAAAATGGACACTTGTCGCCATTCTCCTTTTTTGGCTCATCGTGGTGTATGCATTCAACTTCCGTTTTCTCGCGGATAAAATGTTCTATCAGCCCGAAAATAAAATTTTAGCTCCTGCTACGAAAAGTAAAATACCATTGACAAAATTGGTGATAGGTGTTGCAGTCAATGGAGAAGCAAAGGCGTATCCGATTGAGATCATTGGGTATCATCATCAGGTGGGGGATACTTTGGCAGGGCAGCCGTTGATGGTAACCTATTGTACGGTTTGCCGCACCGGAAGAGTTTATTCTCCTACTGTAGATGGCAAGCTTGAGAAGTTTAGGCTAGTGGGCATGGATCATTACAATGCTATGTTTGAAGATGAAACCACGCATAGCTGGTGGAGGCAGGCTAATGGTTTAGCAATTACAGGACCGCTGAAAGGGACACAACTTCCTGAAATTCCCTCCCAACAAATGACACTTGGCGCGTGGCTTTCGGAACATCCAAATTCATTTATCCTCCAGCCAGATAGTGTTTTCAAAAGGCAGTACGAAGGCCTAGAAAAATATGATGAAGGAAGAATGGAAGGAAGGTTGGAGAGTCGTGATTCGCTTTCTTGGAAAGACAAATCGTGGGTGGTGGGGGTGCAGTGGGGCTTATCTGCGAGAGCATACGATTGGAATGATCTCGCAAAGGAACATACTCTAAATGATCAAATCGAAAATATTCAACTGGTAGTCGCTCTCGAACCAGATACCGCTTCCTTTCATGTGTGGAATCGGGTCGTTGCAAATGATACGCTCAAATTTGTGTTTAATCAGGAGACTAAAAAACTCAATGACACCAAATATAACGCGAATTGGAGTTGGTCAGGTCAGTGTGAGGATGGACCCTTGAAAGGTGTACGGTTGAAATACATTCAAGCTTATCAGGAATACTGGCACTCCTGGCGAACGTTTCACCCGGCTACAAGTCAATATAAAATTCGAAAATCCTAAAAATTTTAATCTTAATGTCTTGGTATAAGGAGGCTGTAGTTTATCAAATCTATCCACGTAGTTTCAAGGATAGTAATGGCGATGGTGTGGGCGACCTGCGCGGAGTAATTGAAAAATTAGATTACTTACAGAAGCTGGGTGTGAATGCTATTTGGTTAAACCCGATTTTTAAATCTCCCAATGATGACGGAGGATATGATATAAGTGATTACTATTCCATTCAACCAGAGTTTGGAACAATGGCAGATTCTGATGAATTGCTTTCAGGTTTACGCCATCGTGGAATGGAGTTGATGATGGATCTTGGGCTAAATCATTGCTCAGACTACCA
>CAZNCO010000910.1:0-1721 GCA_964571345.1 uncultured Ohtaekwangia sp. | reverse complement strand
GCTCTCTGGAGTGGCTCGAAACCAATGGGCTTGGTGGATGGGCCAGTGGCACAGTAGCTGGCGCGCACTCCCGAAGATATCATGGATTACTGGTGGCCGCAACGCATCCACCTGTGGGAAGATTGGTTGTACTCTCAAAGTTAGACGAATCACTGAAAATTGATGATCAACGATTTGAGTTGGGAGCCAACCAATATCCCGGAGCAATTTGGCCACAGGGTTTTATTCACTTAAAATCTTTTGAACGGGATTTGTTTCCGGTATTTGAATATGAAGCAGGAGGAGTTGTTCTCCGAAAAACTATAGCTGCCATTCAAGAAGAGAACACAACAGTTGTCTTATATGAAGTTGTATCAGCTGAGGAAAATTTTACACTTGAACTTCTTCCGTTGAGCTCATGCCGCGATTATCATTCGCTGTCGCATGCCAATGAAAGCATCGGCCACCATTATCTATTTGACAACGGAGTATTTCGCACCTTGAATTACCAAGGTTGTCCTGAACTTTTTATTTCAGTTCCGGGAAGTTCGTTTACTGAAAATAAAACCTGGTATTACAATTTTGAATATTCGGTTGAGCAAGAGCGTGGATTGGACTTCAAAGAAGACCTATACACACACGGGGTTTTCTCTGTTGAATTAAAAGCCGGAGACCAGCTAGGCATCATTATCTCCACTGACGACCCCACTGGAAAAGACGCATTCCATCTTTATCAAAAAGAGAAAAAAAGGCGCACTCAATTAGTCAAGGTTTTTTCCTGGAACAAGAATATCAAACGCCTCGCACTGGCGGCTGATCAATTCATTGTACAACGCGATAAACTCAAAACAATTATCGCAGGGTATCATTGGTTTTCAGATTGGGGAAGAGACACGATGATCGCGCTACCTGGCTTGTGTTTAGTGACAGAGCGATTCACGGATGCAAAAAATATTTTAAAAGCATTTGCGAAAAGCGTAAGTCACGGCATGCTGCCCAATCGTTTTCCGGATTTTGGTGAAGCGCCCGAATATAACACGGTGGACGCCACGCTCTGGTTCTTCCATGCCATCTATCAATACTACCAATATACGGAGGATAAGAAGTTTATAATCTCACTCTTGCCGGTGTTAAGAGACATTATTGATTGGCACAACAAAGGCACACGTTACAACATTCACGTAGATACTACAGGCTTAATTTATGCAGGCGAAGAAGGAGTGCAGCTTACCTGGATGGATGCAAAAGTGGGCGATTGGGTAGTTACTCCGCGAAGAGGAAAACCGGTAGAAATCAACGCACTTTGGTACAATGCGTTATGTATCATGTCTGTGTTTTTAGAATGGTGCGATCATGGTGAAGAGGCAGCCGAATACAAATTGAAAGCAGCACAGGTAAAAGAAAGTTTTATCGAGAACTTCTGGAATGAAGAAGGTGGCTATTTGTACGATTTTATTGGTGAAGAAAAAAACAAGGACTTTCGTCCAAACCAAATTTACGCGATCAGCTTGCCGTTTCCATTGCTGGATGAAAAAGAAGCTGAAAGTGTGCTTACAAAAGTTGAAAAATACCTGCTTACTCCGCGTGGGCTTCGCAGCCTGGCTCCAAATCATCCCAATTACAAAGGGCATTATGGAAACACGATTTGGGAGCGTGATGGAGCCTACCACCAGGGAACGGTTTGGAGTTTTTTACTTGGTCCGTATGTAGATGCTCTAATGCAAGTGCGTGGAGAGCAAAGC
>CAZNCO010000909.1:0-1728 GCA_964571345.1 uncultured Ohtaekwangia sp. | reverse complement strand
CATCTGATTCAAACTCAGAAGATGTTTGCATAGCATTAGCCATTTTAAGAATTGAAGGTTCAATTCTTTGCTATTAACAATTTAGAGAAAAGAGAGTTCAAAATAAAAAGAACCAGCTCAAAACGGAACATTCACATGACGTTCTGCATGGTAAGACGAGCGCACAAGCGGGCCAGATTCCACATATTTAATTCCACGCTTTAATCCTTCTTCCCGATACATTGCAAAAGTATCCGGGTGAATAAATTCGAGTACTTCCAAATGCATTTTCGTAGGTTGCAGATACTGCCCAAGTGTGAGAATCATCAGCCCATTAGCCGCAAGGTCGTCCATTGCCTTGAATACCTCTTCCTTTGTTTCACCAATGCCCAGCATAATGCCGGTCTTCGTTCTCATCCCAGCCTCGCGAATGCGTTTTATCTGCTCGAGGCTACGTTCATATTTCGCCTGCGGACGAACCAAACGATACAATCTTCCCACCGTTTCCATGTTGTGGCTCACCACTTCCTGGCCTCCTTCAATCATGCGATACAATGCATCCCAGTTCCCCTTTGTATCAGGAATCAGCGTCTCAATAGTGGTAGATGGAGAAAGTTCTTTGGTTTGAACAACTGTTTGATACCAAACTTCTGCACCTCTGTCTTTCAGTTCATCACGGTTTACGGAAGTAATCACAGCGTGCTTCACTCCCATTTTTTTGATGGCTTCAGCCACACGCCTTGGTTCATCCAAATCATATTCTGTTGGCCGCCCGGTAGCCACAGCACAAAATGTGCAGCTTCGCGTGCATGTGTTACCGAGAATCATGAAAGTAGCAGTTCCTGCGCCCCAGCACTCGCCCATATTCGGACAATTGCCACTCTCACAAATTGTATGAAGTTTGTTATCGTCTACCAGCTTGCGCACTTTTGCATACTCGGGCCCAACCGGCAGCTTCACGCGAAGCCATTCTGGTTTTCTTTTTCGGGTTTGCTCTGCAGATATGGTTGGTAGTTCGATCATTTCTTTAGGTTAATGGTCCACCTTAATTACTCGGCCTCACAACATTCCATTTTGATATCAACGGCCGCGATTGAGTAAATTCAATTAATTATTAACTCTAACTAATCTATTTGCCAATTAGTTCTTTGTATTGAGCTGCGCTTAACAAATCAGTTACCTGTGCAGTATTGGAAAGTGTAACTTTCACCATCCAGCCTTCCCCGTATGGATCGCTATTTACTTTTTCCGGAGAAGTTTCAAGGCTTTTATTGAACTCTGTAACTTTTCCGGCAATTGGCATAAAAAGATCCGATACAGTTTTAACAGCTTCTACCGTTCCAAATACTTCGTGCTGGGCAATCTCTTTACCTACAGAACTGATATCAACATAAACAATATCACCTAGCTCGCTCTGCGCGAAATCAGTAATGCCTACAGTAGCAGTAGTGCCCTCAATTTTAATCCATTCGTGATCTTTTGTGTACTTGAGGCCTTCAGGAATATTCATAAGTGGTGTTTTAAAATTAGAAGGCCAAAAATAATGAAAAGGGAAATGGAGAACTAAAACTTTTTTGACCCCAATCCTCTAAAAACTGGGCTTTGAGCCCGGCTTAAGTACTTTAATTCTACCCTTAGATCTGTTCAAGCTCCTTCAAGAAAGATTACAAATGCCTGTAAGAAATTTTACTTTTTATGCCTAAATTAAATTCAGGGGCCATCTATTTTTAATACCGAATGACCTACGAG
>CAZNCO010000908.1:0-1731 GCA_964571345.1 uncultured Ohtaekwangia sp. | reverse complement strand
GTGTAAGGAGTCCATTGCTGGTCTGATGAAACAAGGATGATAGCAGGCAGCCTGCCCGATACCAATAGACATCGGTCAAAGCCAACGTGGCCTGTAAAAATCTTATTTTTGTTTGTAACCTTTCTGTTACTGGCCTGTAACTACATCGAAATTTGAAAACTTCGTACCCTTTGACCACCGATGAACAGATCATGGAGGCCGTGAAAAACGGTGAGCTGCAGCATGCTTCGGAGCTGTTTAACCGGTATCATAAACGGATTTTCAACTTTCTGCGGCAATTGACAAACGATGCGGAGGCGGCCGAAGACCTTACTCAAAATGTGTTTCTGCGATTGATCAAATACCGGAATAGTTACAAAGAGGGCAACCGGTTTCAGTCGTGGATCTACCAGATGGCGAGAAATGTTTTTGCCGACTACTACCACGAAAACAAAGGGAAGGCAAACTATGTAGAAGTGGAAAAAATAGCAGAACATATTTCAAATGACGATGATAATCCGGAGGAGCGCGAGCATCAGTTGCAACGGTCGCTGGCAAAACTATCCGATGAGCAGCGTGAATTGCTGGCGCTCACCCGCTTTCAACATCAGAAATATGAAGAAGTAGCGGTGATTATGGATACCACCGTGGCCAATATTAAAGTGAAAGTGCATCGGGCGATTGCCAAATTGAGAGAACATTATTTTGAGTTGGAAAAGTCAAGTTAAAACCTGCGGTTCGTGAGGACACGAACCGGGGCCAGAGAAAAATGAAAGACATTGTTTCAAAAGTAAAATGAATTGTCAGGTTGAGCTTGTCGAAACCGGACTTGAGAGTCGCCCTTCGACAAGCTCAGGGTGACAAGTGATGAAGGCAGATTGGAAATTGAGAAACTAAAAGGTGAGTCAAATGGAAAAGGAAAAATTGGAGAGCTTACTGATCGACTACATCGAAGGTCAACTGACGGCAGATCAACAAAAGAAAGTTGAAGAGTTGATGGCCCAGAACCCGGAGGTGGCGAAACTTCATGCGCAACTAAAAGAGGTGATGACGCTGATGGACGAGTCGAGGGAAGCAGAGCCGTCCGCTTCACTGAAAACAAAATTTGAAGCTGCGCTCAGCAATGAAATTCAGCAATCAAAAGGCAAGCAGGTATTCTTTCAGCCTTGGTTGCTGAGGGCTGCCGCAGGAATTGGATTTCTAATTGTGGGCATTGCCATCGGTTATTGGATAAACGAAAGCAACCAACAAAAAGCAGAGATGGTGGCATTGAAAAAAGAAGTGGAAGAAAACAAACGCATGATGATGGCAATGCTCGACAATCAGCAATCGGCCAGCCAGCGATTGATGGGCGCCACCGTGGCGTATGAGCTCACGCAGGCAGACGATGACATTGTGCGAGTGTTGGTGAAAGCGATGAACGAAGATCCTAACAGCAATGTGCGATTGGCCGCCCTCGATGCCCTTAGTAAGTTTTACAAGCAATCGCATGTGCGCAATGCGTTGGTAAATTCTCTCCCCAAACAGAAAGATCCGGTAGTTCAGATTGCCCTTATCCGGCTGCTGGTGCAAATGAAGGAGAAAGAAGTAGTAAATGAATTGGAACAAATTACCCGCGATGGCAACGTGATCAAGGCTGTGAAAGATGAAGCGTATGCGGGCATTTTAAAGTTATCGTGAACAAGAAATTAAAATTTAAAAATTTAAGAAAATGAAAAAGTTAGTATTGGTAGTTGGCGTAATAATAGCCTC
>CAZNCO010000907.1:0-1735 GCA_964571345.1 uncultured Ohtaekwangia sp. | reverse complement strand
GACCAGCACCGATTCCAGCGCCCATAATTGCATAGCTAATGTCCAATAGAAGTGCGAACAACATAGTTTTATTTATTTAAGTTAAACAACACCGCTCCGTTGCCGGAAGCGGATTTCTTTAATTCATTTAATGATGATCATGTCCATGGTCTGCCACCGCCATACCTATGTACATCGATGAGAACATCGTGAACACATAGGCCTGAATACCGGCAACCAGTAACTCAATCAAATTAATAAACAATACAATCAATGATGAGCCAAAGCCCACCGCAATACTTCCGAAAATGAATGTGAGACAGATCAAACTTAACAACACAATGTGCCCGGCAGTGATCGCCACAAACAAACGAATCATCAACGAAAACGGCTTAGTGAAAATGCCAATGATTTCAACAGGTAAAATCACGATACGGAGTGGCAACGGTACGCCAGGAGTCCATAAGATGTGGCCCCAGTATCCTTTATTGCCATTGAAATTTGTGATGATAAACGTAAGAACTGCCAACGTCATGGTTACAGCAATGTTTCCCGTAAGATTACCGGCTCCTGGAAGTAAGCCAAGCAAGTTTCCGAACAGGATAAAGAAAAACAGTGTGAGCATGTAAGGCAGAAAGCGCTGATACTTGTGAGGGATATTTGGTTTCACGATCTCGTCACGAACAAATAAAATGATAGGCTCAAAGAATGATTGAGCGCCTTTGGGAGCCTTGCCTTTGTTCCTGCTAAAACCTTTGGCAACGGAACTGAAAACAAGAACTAAAAGAATTGCATTGATGATCAACATCGCAACGTTTTTGGTGATGCTCAGGTCAAATACAGGCTTTCCGTTAAGGGTAATATGGTTGTGCTCAAGTTTGTAGCCATCGTACTCAACCGGCTTGTGATGCTCGTAAAAATGGCTGCTCGAGAAGATATCAAGTCCCTTTTCTTTTGAATAAACTATTACCGGGAGAGGAATGACCGCCCAGTCAGCCAGATGCCACTGGTGGTCGTCCATTACGTGATGTAAAATAACCTCGCTAGCGTTGAAGGTCTCGGCCTGTTCGTGATCTCCTTCTTCTGAAGCGAAAACCGGTGCTGCAATGCCTACCAAAGTCACCAAAATAATAGAAAAAAACGCTGATTTTATTCTCAAAAATGGCTTTTTCATCGTGATCAGAACAAGGGCTTTTTATATTGGACTGCAAAAGTATCAATTATCCAAAGCCAAAAAAATGACGAGGCCAAAAAAGCGGAAATTTTATTAATTCAATTTTAATCAAACTTCTTTGCGGGCCTTGAGCAGGAAAAAAATCTCAAGTGCGGTGTAGATCACGTAACCAGCAACAAAAAGGAGGGTGTTAAGAGCTGCGCTCGCCTTGAAAGCCAGCAAAAGAATAGCAATAAACGTACAGCCAAGAGTAATCTTAAGCACGATACTCATAAGGTAATTGCGCATGAAGTTATCCGGTCGCGCATCCATCATCACCCATTCAAACACGGCCAGGGTAGAAATAGAAAGGAATAAGATTATGGCGAGCACGTTGGAGGGCTGTGTAAGCAGCTGTGCAAAACCGGCTAAGACCGAAGAAATGCCGAAAAGTGAAAGGAAAAACTTGATTCTTAACTTATTCATCTCACCGACCAATCTTGAGAAATCAAAGCAATGCCCTTAAATGTTATTGGATTTCTAGTCATTCAGTGATTTATACATTTTATAAAGACCACCACCTAACGAAGCGAACATAAATAG
>CAZNCO010000906.1:0-1740 GCA_964571345.1 uncultured Ohtaekwangia sp. | reverse complement strand
TCAAATAGATTGGACTCGCACTCTTCAGTAGTGTCTCACCACTCCCAGAATAGCCGGAAAAGCACGCATCCACAATGATTATCTTATGCCTGGCATTCAATAGTTCTATATCGACATAAAACTTTTTCATGCTGTATGAATTATTATCATTCACATAATTCGGATCACCATCCCAAGGAACGAGGTATGCTTCATGGTTCGCTGTGCTTGGTGCACCATGACCAGTAAAGTAAATGAACAGCTCAGAACTGCCGTCGGGCTTCAGATAAGATGGTAAAATAGATTTGATGTATGTCTGAATTCTTCCGTAAGTAAGTTGCTCGTCAGAAACCATCGGAAGGATGTTTTCGGGTTTGAAGCCGAAAGACTTTATCAAATATTCTCTCAACACCTTTGCGTCATTCTTTGCATACTTCACTTCAGGAATACCCGAAGATTGGTATTGTGGAATCGCCAGAATCAGAGCGATAGCATTGGAATGTTGTCCAACAGCTTGAGGTATATCTGCATCCACATCGGCAATACGAGGTGACTCGACATTTCGAGTTTGATCTTTCGCTGGCGGTATAATCTGCACTGCTGGTTGCTCTGTTTTCGTCGGGATAATTTGAGTCGTTGGCTGTTGAGGTGAAACCGAAGACAAATTTTGTTCGGTCGTTTGCTGGCTCTGATTTGTTGTCATCAAAGTAATCATGTTTTGCCTGATATGTTCGTTGGCTTCGGTAACCAAGGAATCATTTCGCTGTGAGTTCGCGATAGCCTGCCACACTTTGTTCGCTTGTACGAACATGGATTTTTTTTCGTATGCCAGCGCAAGATAACGCATTGGACCGGAATCACTATTGTCTCCAAAAACATGAATCACATCATCGTAACGGCCTGCAGAAAAATAGGCATGACCTAATTTCTCACTTGCCTCCTTGTTACCCGGAACATTGGAAAGCACCCTGCTCAAGATTGTTATCGATGTTCCGGGGTCACCCATCTCAGAAAAGATATCTGCCAGTTTAACATAGGTGGCTATGATGTCTTGAGGAGTCAAATGTCCAAGTTGGCTTAGCACAGCAAGCACATCATTGTTTCTTCCTTGGTTTAATAAATTTTGAAATGCTTTAAAAAATTCCTCGGTGTAACCTAATTCATCAAGTTTCCTCTTAGAGAAAAATTCTCTAACGCTTTGAAGCGCGTCTTGATATTTACCTTCACGGATCGTTTTATATGCAGTCCCCAAGTCTGTTGTGGCGTTCACTCCTGCTGCCGCCGTGCCAAACAGTGACTCTGCCAACCCTGACGAAGTTCCGATCCATTCGTTTCCCTGTTTGTCCAGTGCAATAGAATTAATACCGGGGCCCGCAAATCCTGTGTACCCCGCATTATGGATCGTCCACTTTGTGTGATCATACATTGCCAAGCCCGTTGAGGTGCCGACCCACATATTCTCTCCTTCATCTGCAACCAGAGACAGAATCTCATCGCTAGGCAATCCCGATTTCTTATCCCAAATTCTCCAATGTGATCCATCAAATTTCGCCAGACCAGCAGAAGTCCCAACCCATTCATTTCCCACTCCATCAGTTGTTATTGTCGAGATATTGTTGGAAGGTAACTTCGAATTATCCGTGTTATACAAAACCCAGTATCTATCGTCAAATTTTGCAAGTCCAAAATCAGTGCCTACCCACTTGTTGCCGGCAGAATCAATCGAAATCGCGCGAACATAATTGCTCGGCAATTTGGAAT
>CAZNCO010000905.1:0-1742 GCA_964571345.1 uncultured Ohtaekwangia sp. | reverse complement strand
ATGCATTGGTCTGGCCGGTGGTTTATTAATTGACGCCAGCCTTACGGGAAAAACCGTGGGCAAAAGCCCGAGCACAGATATGGAGAAATTGCAAGAAGTGCTCTCGCTTGTGCAAAATGAATACGTAGACCGAACCAAAACCGATAAACTGGTTGACGATGCCATCGAACACCTATTAGGGAAACTCGATCCTCACTCGGCCTATATTTCGGCTACCGATCGAATCGCAGCCAACGAAGACCTGAAAGGAAATTTTGAAGGTATTGGAGTTGAGTTTAATATTTTCCACGATACACTCGTAGTTGTGGCGGCTATCAGTGGTGGACCAAGCGAATCGGTAGGCGTGCAGGCCGGTGATAAAATCATCAAAGTAAACGATAAGCCTATTACCGATATTAAACTCACCACGCTGGATGTTCAAAAACATTTGAAAGGTCCTAAAGGCACTGAAGTCAAAATTGAAGTAGTGCGCAGGGGAAAGAAAGAACCCATTTCCTTCAACATCATTCGCGATAAAATTGCGCAGTCATCCGTGGATGCGTCTTACATGATTAATAATGAAATTGGGTATATCAAGATAAATCGTTTCTCACAAAATACTTACTCTGAGTTTAAGGAGGCGCTTGATACGTTGAAAAAGAACGGCATGAAAAAATTAGTGCTTGATCTGCAAGGAAACCCCGGTGGATACATGGATCAGGCAATAGAGGTGGCCGATGAGTTTCTCGCAAAAGGAAACAAAATTGTTTTCACGAAAGGACAAGAATCAAAATACAACGAAGATGCTTTTGCTACCGACAAGGGAAGTTTTGAAAAAGAACCTTTGATCGTACTGGTAAATGAAGGCAGTGCATCGGCCTCTGAAATTGTAACCGGAGCCCTTCAAGACAATGATCGCGCATTAGTAGTGGGACGAAGATCATATGGAAAAGGGTTAGTTCAAAGGCCTTTTGATTTGAACGATGGCTCGGAAGTCCGACTTACGATTTCACGATACTATACTCCAAGCGGAAGATCAATTCAAAAGCCGTATGAAGACTTGGATTCTTACGACAAAGATATTGTAAGCCGCTACAAGCATGGTGAATTCTTTACGGCTGACAGCATTAAGTTCAATGATTCTCTGAAATATCAAACTGTTCATGGCCGCACGGTGTATGGTGGCGGTGGAATTATGCCTGACTATTTTGTGCCCCTCGATACAGCTCACTCAAGCAAATATTTTAATGAACTTTTTGCCACGAATGTGATTCGTGAGTTTGCCTTTACGTATGCAGAAGAAAATAAAGACAAACTGAAAGCCAAAGGATTTCCGGATTATCTGAAAAATTTTGAGATCACAGACGCCATGCTGCAACGATTGGTAGCAATGGGGCAGCGCGAAAAAGTAAAGGCTAATCTTCGCGACCTGGAGAAAAATAAAAAAGAATTTCAGGTTTATCTCAAGTCAGAGATCGCGCGCAGAATTTGGGGCAACAAAAGCTTCTACCCGATCTTTAACGAAACCAACGAAGTGCTTCAGCAAGCAGTCAAGCTATTTGATAAAGTGCCTGAGCTAGATCGTTCTAAAATGTAAAATGCTCTTCAAAACCAAAGGCATTGTCTTTCGCTATACCGAATACGGAGAGAGTTCTATCATTGTAAATATTTTCACAGCACAATTTGGGTTGCAATCGTACATTGTAAATAGTGTACGTAATTCCGCTTCCAAAAATAAAATTGCACTATACCAACCGCTCACG
>CAZNCO010000904.1:0-1747 GCA_964571345.1 uncultured Ohtaekwangia sp. | reverse complement strand
AATCCGATTCCTTGTCAAATCATGGGGGTGCCCGTTACGAAATGATGGTATTCAATGAAGGGTAATTTGTGAAGCTTGAAGAATACACAGTTGTACTGCG
Source organism: uncultured Ohtaekwangia sp. (assembly GCA_964571345.1). Taxonomy (GTDB): domain Bacteria; phylum Bacteroidota; class Bacteroidia; order Cytophagales; family Cyclobacteriaceae; genus ELB16-189. The sequence goes on along the minus strand of CAZNCO010000904.1, from coordinate 1,647 downwards.
TTCTGGAAAGTTTGGAAAGGATATTCCTTTTGAACCAGCACCATTCAATACAATTGTGGTAAATTATCAAGATGATGTATTAATCATTCGAGCATATGCTATGAATGTTGAAAAAGTATTTGTCATTCGCTCAATTTTGGATCGAAGAGATCAGATTAAAATTGAATATAAAGAACCCAAGCATGACACTCTGTTGATAACCTACATCGTGTTAAATATTGATACGAATGTTGAATATTTCCCAACAATAGTGCTGCCAAGAAATACAAATAAACTTAATGAATCACCAATAGTAATAGAATACATCAGTAATGGACTACGACTATACACTAGTAAAAATTTTGATGCACAAATTCTAAAGTTGCTGACAGGAAAAGGGAATTAGAGAATTGTTCGGTATAAAACTTCTGTCTATTTGATTTTCGTAACTACTTATTTGTTTTGAGTTAACAGTGCAATTGTCTTGTAAATTACTTTTGTATCGTTAATGCAAACATTTATGAACACACTTCCCAAACGTACACTCGGAAAAAATCTTGAAGTATCTGCTATCGGCCTCGGCTGCATGGGTATGAGTTTTGGCTATACACCGCTGCCGGATAGAAATGAAATGATCAAACTTATTCACGCAGCCATCGACCAGGGCGTCACGTTTTTTGATACGGCAGAAGTGTATGGGCCCTTCACCAATGAAGAACTCGTGGGCGAAGCGCTGAAACCCTATCGCAGCAAAGTGGTGATCGCTACTAAGTTTGGTTTTAATATTCAGGATGGAAAACAAGCGGGCGTCACCAGCCGCCCGGAAGGAATAAGGAAGGTAGTAGAAGGTTCACTTAAGCGACTTCAAACGGATGTGATTGATTTGTTGTATCAGCACCGTGTGGATCCAAATGTTCCCATCGAAGAAGTGGCAGGTGCAGTAAAGGAATTAATCAACGAAGGAAAGGTAAAGCACTTCGGATTGAGTGAGGCGGGAGCGAAAACGATTCGCAGGGCACACGCTGTGCAACCTGTTACTGCACTGCAAAGCGAATATTCGTTGTGGACACGCCAACATGAAAAGGAAATTATTCCAACGTTGGAAGAACTAGGAATTGGTTTCGTGCCGTTTAGTCCGCTGGGCAAAGGATTTCTCACCGGCAAGATGAACGAGAATACCAAATTTGAGCAAGGTGATTTCAGAAACATCTTACCGCGCTTCACGCAAGATGCACTCAAGGCCAATCAGCAACTCATTGACTTGCTTGGCAAAGTTGCAAACGAAAAAAAATGCTACCGTTGCGCAGATTGCGCTTGCCTGGGTGCTCGCGCAGAAACCGTGGATCGTGCCAATACCCGGAACAACAAAACTGCATCGACTCACCGAAAACAATGGAGCTGCGTTCATTCAACTTACCGCAGAAGATTTGAATTCGATTAACGCAGCGGCTGCTGAAATTGAAGTAGTGGGTGAACGCTATCCCGAACATCTGGAGAAGACGACCGGGTTGTAATACCAACTCTTTAGTTTGATTAGATATTGCGATTCACTAACTGACCGCGATAGGATTTGTCTGGCTACGGTCTTTCAACAGCCTTGCTTCCACCATCCATTACCTTGGCCTGTTCTGCACGGGGAGAGTGCAGGAACAGTGTAAGGAGTCCAAT
>CAZNCO010000903.1:0-1749 GCA_964571345.1 uncultured Ohtaekwangia sp. | reverse complement strand
CGTGTCATCTATATCTACAGTATCTGCTCCTTCTGCAGCGTCAGAGTTGTTTCAGAGATTACACCAGCAGAGTTCAATTTCAATGGTATGAAATCTCTCTTACCACCGTACAATTTATTACCTACAACCTGCTTCGCATACTGAACTGGAATTTTGCGAGTTGCCTGAGTCAAGGCTATTACACCCACCACTACGAAGAACAGTGCAAGAACCTCCAGGATGAAGAGCAAAGCCCCGTTCAACCCTTTAGAGTCTATCTCCTGGTAGATAGCAGCGGGGAAGCGTGATACAATACCAATCATGATCAACATGCTGATACCATTTCCAATCCCTTTGTCTGTGATACGCTCACCCAACCACATGCAGAACATTGTTCCAGCAACGATGATAATCATCGATGATACTGTAAAGAACATTCCGGGATCTATGATGGCTTCCTGATTTACAGTTGCTCTCAAATATCCGTAAGACTGTGCTGCCGTAATAACAATCGTTAACACTCGCGTAAACTGATTCAATTTCTTTCTTCCGCTCTCACCCTCCTTTTGAAGCTTAGTGAAATGAGGTACGGCTACAGTTAGCAACTGCACCACAATGGATGCAGAGATATAAGGCATGATACCCAACGCAAAGATCGATGCGCGGCTGAAAGACCCTCCTAGGAAGGTATTCAACAAATCAAAAATACCACCCTGGTTTCCAGTTAGCAAGTTCGGGTCAATTCCTGGCAACACAATGTATGAGCCCAAACGGAAGATGATCAGGAAACCGATCGTATTCATAATCCTCACACGAAGATCTTCGATCGAAAAAATGTTCTTTATGGTGGTAATGAAACGCTTCATTATTTCACGATTGTGGCGCTACCGCCCGCTGTTTCGATTGCTTTAGTTGCTGTTTCTGAGAAAGCATGAGCTTCCACAGACACTTTTGACTTCAATTCGCCACGGCCCAAAATCTTAACCATGTCGTTTTTACCTACGATACCGTTGTCTCGCATCAATTGAAGGCTCAGGGTATTAGAACTTGTCTTCTTTGCTAATTCCTCAAGAGCATCCAAATTAATTGGTTTGAAATAAATCTTCTCGTTGTTCTTGAAACCGAATTTTGGAACACGTCTTTGAAGAGGCATCTGACCACCTTCAAAACCGATCTTCTTATGGTAGCCAGAGCGTGATTGAGCACCTTTGTGACCACGGCCAGCAGTGCTACCACCGCTTCCCTGACCACGGCCAAGACGCTTATTTGTTTTTGTAGAACCGGCAGCCGGCTTAAGTGTATGCAGCTTCATCTTATAATTCGGTTACGCTTACTAAGTGATTCACTTTCTTTACCATTCCTTTGATCTGCGGAGTATACTCTACTTCAACAGAGTCATGTACTTTGCCAAGGCCCAATGACTGAATAGTCAATAACTGAGTGTTTGGTCTTTTGATGGTACTACGGGTTTGAGTAATTCTAACTTTTGCCATAAACTCTTATCCGTTAAAAACTTTTGACAATGATACTCCACGGTTGCGAGCGATTGTTTGAGGATCGCGCATCGTAGTTAATGCTTTGAAAGTTGCCTTCACCACATTGTGAGGGTTAGAAGATCCTTTAGACTTCGCCAATACGTTGTGTACACCGGCACTCTCCAACACTGCGCGCATTGCACCACCGGCAATTACACCTGTACCAGGAGAAGCAGGTTTCAACAGTACGAATCCACCTCCGAATTTACCAAGCGATTCGTGGGGAACTGTACCC
>CAZNCO010000902.1:0-1755 GCA_964571345.1 uncultured Ohtaekwangia sp. | reverse complement strand
AAGTAAGAAGGGTCGTTCGTTCTCAGGACGATTGAGAATTTTAGTTAAGAAGTTCATAGGGCTGGGCGTGTGCGTGAGTGTTGCCAATCCTGCGTGATGAATGGCAACTAATAATAATCCACAGGCGATGCCCACTGATTCGTTTACATAATAATTGTTTCGTTTCGATCCATCGGGTTGCAGGTCATATGCTTTCTTGAAAACAGCAATAAGGTAAGGTGCTGTTTCCAGAAACGGTTTTGTCCAGTCTGTTTGTAAAGGTCTTAAATCTTTAATCCATTCTTCAGACATTCGCCCGTGGTAGCTATCGTACTCTTCCTGCTCAGCAGCCTTTCTGATCTGGGCTTTAATTTCAGGATTGGAGACAATCACAAATGTCCACGGTTGTTTGTGTGCACCCGATGGCGCAGTGGACGCGGTGCGGATGATGTTTTCAATAATGTCTTTTGAGATGGGCTGATCGGAGAAGTGGCGAACCGATCTTCGAAGATTCATCCGCTCGAATAATTCTTTTGCACGAGCGGCCATCTGCTCTGGGGGAAAGGTTTCGGGCTGGTGTCTTTCAAAGGGGAAGCCATTGATGATTTTTATTTCAGTCATTTCGGAAAAAATATGTGCCCATTAAAATTGGATCGTCAACAGTTGTAAGAAAGCACTATTTACGCCAAAAAGGGGATTTTTTGGCGGAATAAACCAAGCTGAAAGAGATGTTCGCGCCACAATTCTGGTTAACTTTGTCGGTTTACTAATTGAGAAAAGCTTAAAAATGAATTTTAGCGCTGAGTTGAATGAGGTGCCTGCATTTGGGGTGGTAGCTTCGGTGGCGTCAAGGCTTGGTGTTGAAACTTATGCTGTGGGCGGCTACGTGCGCGATCTGTTGCTCAAGCGCCCTTGCAAGGATATAGATTTTGTTTGTGTAGGAAGTGGCATCGAGTTGGCAGAAGCGGTGGGTAAGGAGCTAGGCGGACTGCCTGTGGCAACATTCAAAAATTTTGGAACAGCCATGGTGAAGTACCAGGATTATGACCTGGAATTTGTTGGAGCAAGGAAGGAATCTTACCGGTCAGAATCGCGAAAACCCATTGTAGAAGATGGAACCCTGGAGGATGATCAGAAGCGGAGAGACTTTACCATCAATGCGCTTGCCGTTAGTTTGAACACCCGCAACTTTGGCGACCTGGTAGATCCTTTTGGGGGTGTAGCCCATCTTGCCAAGAAAATAATTCAAACACCACTCGCACCAGATATTACGTTTTCAGATGATCCGTTGCGTATGATGCGAGCCATTCGTTTCGCTTCGCAGCTGAACTTTGATATTGAAGGAAATACGTTCGAAGGGATTCAGAAAAATTCTTCGCGGCTAAAAATTGTATCCGCAGAACGGATTGCCGATGAGATGAATAAGATTATCCTTTCGCCTGTGCCATCGTATGGATTTAAGCTTTTGTTTCACAGCGGTCTTTTGAAAGAATTCTTTCCCGAGATGATCGCACTACACGGTGTAGAGTATGTAGATAACAAAGCGCATAAGGATAATTTCTACCACACGCTGCAGGTGTTGAATAATGTCTCCAAAGTTTCAAACGATCTGTGGCTGCGGTGGGCTGCCATTTTGCATGATATCGCAAAACCGGTTACCAAAAGATTCGACAAAGAAATCGGCTGGACTTTTCACGGACATGAAGATCGTGGTGCACGTATGGTGCCGGGGATTTTCAGGAGAATGAAATTGCCGATGAATGAGCACATGGACTT
>CAZNCO010000901.1:0-1756 GCA_964571345.1 uncultured Ohtaekwangia sp. | reverse complement strand
GCTCCGGACCATGTGGCATGAAGTGGCGCATGAGTGGTGGGGAAATAATGTTACGGTAAGAGACTATGCTGACTTGTGGATTCATGAAGCCTTTGCCACCTATGCCGAGCTGCTTGCTTACAAAGTTCTCTATGGCGAAGCGGCCGCAAAGAAGAATTTGAAAGATCAAACGCCCGACAACAAAGAGTCCATCATTGGAAAATACGATGTGAATGACTTTCACATGGGAGACATGTATGCAAAAGGTGTACTGATGCTTTATACCCTGCAAAATGTGATTGACGATGATGTGCTTTGGTTTGATTTACTTCGTGACATACAAAAACACTTCGCCTTTCAGACGATAACGACCAACGACCTTGTTGATTTCATTAACCAAAAAACTAAAACCGATTTCACGTATTTCTTCGACCAGTATTTAAAGTTCGCATCGATACCCCAACTGCAATTGAAATTTGAAAAGCCTGGAAAAGAAACGTTTGTTAAATACAAGTGGAAAGCAGACGTACCGGGCTTTTCAATGCCGATCAAGGTAACTACTTCAGCAAACCATTATGAATTTATTCATCCATCCCAGGATTGGAAAGAATTGAATTTGAAAAATATGAAGGCAAAACACTTTAAAGTAGATACCGAACACTTCTATGTTTTCGTGAAAACTTTTTGAGGTTCCCGCGAAGCAAGACCGTGGAGGTTTTAGAAAGTACAACGTAAGTCGCCCTTCGACAGGCTCAGGGTGACAATGAAAGCATGATCATGAATAGAGAATCGATATTCATTTTTGTTTTGTAATTTGATTGGGTAATAGGGGACTGCAATTGATTTCCTGGAAGCATATATGGCATGACAAAGAATAATTTATATAGAGAACAAGAACGAATTAACTGGGGACGCCAACGTTTTGTCCCCGATCTTTAGTTCGGAAGTGCTAGGTGAAAAACATTAACAACGACAGAGAAGAAGTAGTTAAGATGATTGTCATAGGCAGAATGTCGAAGACTGATTGACGATGTTGCTTCGCGCGAAGCATACTTAAGATCGCGCTTCGACAAGCTCAAGGTGACAGTTTTGTAAGCAAATTCACGCGCCTGTAAAATGCCAGAGAAAGAAATTTATGACGTGTTTGTGATGATGCTTGGAGATGCGTGAGGTAAAAACGGTACCTTAGAAAAATTAAAGTATAAAAATATGGCATCAATTAATCCTTACATTCATTTTAATGGAAATGCAGAGGAAGCATTTACCTTTTACAAATCAGTCTTTGGTGGCGACTTGGCTACCATTGTTCGTTTTAAAGACATGCAGTTTGAAGGAGCTCCCAACTTTGAAAAGGAAGCTGAAAAAATTATGCATATCGCGCTGCCCATTGGCAAACACAGTGTGTTAATGGGAAGCGACACACCAGAGCAATTGGGGAAACATAACGAAATGGAAACCCGAAGCAAGATTTCTATAAGTGCCGAAAGCAAAGATGAAGCAGATAAAATATTTAACGGACTTTCTAAAGGCGGACAGGTAGAAATGCCAATAGCAGATAGTCCCTGGGGTTCGTATTTTGGAATGTTCAGAGATAAATTTGGTATTGAATGGATGGTGGACTTTGACGCAAAATCCAAAGGATAACCATGGGCAAAACACTACTTGAATATTCTTACTTCTGGCATTGTAGCTCAAATAAGAAAGATACGAGCCACAAAAGAGCACTTATGTTAGAAAAGGATGATTTGTGTTTTGGCCACAAGGATCTATATAACTG
>CAZNCO010000900.1:0-1759 GCA_964571345.1 uncultured Ohtaekwangia sp. | reverse complement strand
GCACTGGACCAAACCAGTTTCTATCATTACAAGATCCTGAAATGAACTATCAGTATCACCAATCTCCATTAAAGCAATTCAAGTCAGGAGTTCCGGCAAGCGATGTTGTATGTAGCAAGGGGTTTCAATTGATTCTAAAAAAGGAAGACAGCTCTCCTGCATGTGTCAAGCCTGAGGATGTACCAAAATTCATGGCACGCTTGTGGGGTCTCCCCATAAGTTAAGCATTAACACCATGCATGGTAGACATTATGACAAAGATATGACAAACTTTGTATGTCAGATTTCCGGTGTCAGAATTGAACCAGTTTAAAACAAGTTCAGAACTGGCTTACAGGTTTATGACAAGTTCAAAGTGTTAATCATTGTTCAAAATTAACCCAACTTCATAAAAATTTGGCAAACTCTTTTTTGCATCAATTTACACTAGTAAAATAAACCATTTTACACGCACGGAAAACCATTTTAAACCATAAAAAACCACTTTGAACTAATTTCGTGCGTGAGAATAAACTTGGTTTAAAATTTGGTTTAAAATTTTGTGAACTGTGTTAAGAGTTTATTTTGGTTTAAAATAGAAAAAAACGGTTCAAAACAATAATGTCCCATAATGTCAGGGGTAATGTCAGGCTAAACCAGACATTACAGGTACAAAACCGACCGAAAATAATAATAATTATATTCTCAACATATGCCACTCGATTCGGTAGCCCGATAGTCTAGTGGCCAAACAAATTTTTGGGCTAGGGATTCCAGGCTCTGGATCTTATGAGAGGATACCTGGAGACGGCAGTTCGAATCTGCCTCGGGCTATCCTGATTTTTTAAAAATATCGCAAGCTATCTTGAAGCCATGGCGATTCTTTCTAGCTCATTCTTCTTTTTGACAGAAGGTGCACTCATGTCATTTGCGGCAGCAAGAATCAGGTGTTCTGCCAAGTTTTCCTCGATTGCCTTTGGATTTGAAAATGTTGCGTCACGCACTCCTTCAGCGATAAATCGTAATGCGAGATCAATTCTTCGAAGGGGTGCAACGTCTACAGATACGTGGTATACAGTTCCACCGTAAACTATTCTTGTGGTATCCTCGTTTGGAGCCGAGTTTTCTACTGCTCTAATCAAAACCTCAACTGGATTCTTTCCAGTTTTTAGATGAATTATTTCAAGTGCTGCTTTTGCGGTGTTTATTGCATGAATCTTTTTTCCACCCATTCTACCGGTATTCTTGGCATATTTTTTTCCAAAGTGTAAGAGTTTGTTTATCAATCGTTCTACAATGTTTACTTCTGCTTTGTTGAATCTCTTCAGTGCAGAGCGTCCAAAGGACATCGGAATTATCTCTTTTTTTAGTGATATGACATTTCGCAATCCAGGGTCTTTTATCTCGATTTTTGTTGTATCCCATTTTCTGAAAAGCAAGAGGTTCTGTGTTTCTGTCATGTTCTATCTTCTCGGCTTTTCTTTCTTTCCGTAAACCAGTTCTTTGAGCGACGTACCGTTTACCTTGAATACTTTCCATCCTCCTCCTGGAAGATCGCCCATTGCTCCTCCCATGGATTCTCCCATGCCCTCAACATGGACTTCGTCATGTTCATCAACAAAGTTTAGCGCACCGTCCTTTAGAAGGAAAGCGGTAACGGTCTTGCCATTTTTAATCAATTGAACACGAACACATTTTCTTACGGCAGAGTTTGGTTGTTTTGCTTCAATTCCCACCTTTTCTAATACAATACCACGTGCGTGTGGTGCTCCTCCAAGAG
>CAZNCO010000899.1:0-1760 GCA_964571345.1 uncultured Ohtaekwangia sp. | reverse complement strand
ATCCCAACCACCCATTTGAATATTTCTTTTTGGATCAACGGTTCAACGATCAATACAAGGCAGACGAGACACAATATAAATTGCTCACCAGTCTTTCTTCGATCTGCATATTTGTTTCATTGCTCGGGTTGCTTGGCTTGTCGGCATTCACTGCTGCGCAGCGCACCAAAGAAATTGGCATCCGTAAAGTGCATGGGGCGACCATACCTCACATTATTTATTTGTTGTTCAAAGACATCATGTATCTCGTGCTAATTGCCGCGGTGTTGGTGATACCGGCAGCCGCGTACATCATTCAGCAGTGGCTTGGCAATTTTGCTTACAAGACAGAACTGAACTACTTTACTTTTGCTTTAGTGGGTGCGATGGCGATGATGTTCGCATTCTTTACCGTAGCATTCCACTCGTTGAAGACAGCCCGCACGAATCCGGTGGAGTCATTGAAGTATGAATAAAAAATCGGCTAACAAGGTGTTTCAAATTTTACCACAACGTGAGTTCTCGTAATTTTGCTTATCACAAGTATTGCTCATGGAGTTGTTTGCAGATAAGATTGATAAAAACAGGAACTGGTTGCCGCAAGATGGAATTGTAAATTACCATGGCAGAGTGTTTACATTAGCCGAAGCCAATTCTTATCTCGACAAATTGCTGAACAACATTGAGTGGCGCAATGATGAAGCGGTCATCTACGGCAAGCGGATTGTCACCAAAAGAAAAGTGGCCTGGTATGGCGACAAGCCATTTGAATATACGTATTCCAACACCACCAAGCAGGCGCTGCCGTGGACTAAGGAACTGCTCGAGTTAAAAGCAATCACCGAAAGAGAAGCTGGCGAAACATTTAATTCCTGCTTGCTCAACCTGTATCACACGGGCGAAGAAGGAATGGCCTGGCACAGCGATGCCGAAATTGATCTGAAAAGAGACGGGGCTATCGGGTCGCTGAGCTTTGGAGCAGAACGGAAGTTTGCCTTCAAACACAAACGCACCGATGAAAAGGTAGAACTGCTGCTGGAGCATGGCAGCTTGCTGGTGATGAAAGGCACCACGCAAACGCACTGGCTGCATCGCCTGCCACCTACCAAGCGCATTACAAAGCCGAGGGTAAATCTTACGTTCAGAACGATTGTTGGATTAACAAAGTAGTTCGGTACGTTGGCCCGTTTCATCTTCAACGATCCATTTCATTTTCTCACGGCTTTCAGCATCTGTTAACGAAAGCTGACAGTTACCATTTACAGATGCTGGTACTATGCGGCTTGTGACGGTTCCGTGCGTAGTAGTGATCTGTACTGTAACGGTCTTGATAGCAAAATTCTTTTTATCAACGCAATAGCTTGTTATTCCGTTCTGTTTCTTCACTTCGCTTACCGTAGGCTTGCGCATATAATCGGTGATGGCGGCAGTATAGGCATTAGGCAGGCCGAGCTTTTTGACTTTCTTTTGATAGTATTCTTTTCGTTCAGGGTCTTTCAAGGTAGCCTTTGCCCAGTTGGCCGCGTCCCTGAATTTGCTGCGGTTAGCTTTCTGCGTTTCGCTTTGTTGCTTCGAAGGGGGAGAGTAGTTGGCTATAATGGTTTTGTTGCGCCATTGCTTAAATACAATGGTTTTGCCGAATGTGCCACTAATGCCTTTGGTGAGGAGATTGTTTACGAGGGTAGCCATAGTAAGTCGTTTTTTGTGACAAGTATCGGTGGGCAGCCCTGTAAGCTCCCCCGAAAATTGGGCCATTTAAAAGTTTCCTTTTCAGTCGAGAA
>CAZNCO010000898.1:0-1762 GCA_964571345.1 uncultured Ohtaekwangia sp. | reverse complement strand
GAATACGGCTTTTGGTTGGGTGATGCCTTTGCATCGGGCGGTTCCGTGGGCTATGACCATAAAAAAATGGGGATTACGGCCAGAGGTGCTTGGGAATCGGTTAAGCGTCATTTTTATGAAATGGACCGAGACTTTACACAAACAGATTTTACAGTTGTAGGGATTGGTGACATGGCAGGGGATGTGTTCGGGAATGGCATGTTACTTTCAGAACATATCAAACTGGTTGCTGCATTCAATCATCAGCATATTTTCCTTGATCCATCACCGGATGTGGTGGTTAGCTTTAAGGAACGTAAGCGCTTATTTCATCTTCCTCGTTCGACATGGGCAGACTACAACAAAGAGTGTATTTCCCCTGGTGGCGGCGTATTTGAACGTCGAAGCAAGTCTATTCCTTTGTCTAAAGAGGTCAAGAGCCTCTTGGGATTGAAAAAAAGTGAGATTGAGCCCAATGAGTTGATTCGCGTGCTGTTGAAAGCAGATGTAGATATGCTTTGGAGTGCGGGGATTGGTACTTTTGTTAAGGGAGAACAGGAGACTCACGCAGAAGTCGGAGATAGGACCAATGATGCGATTCGCGTGAATGCCAAGCAATTACGGTGCAAATTAATAGGAGAGGGGGGAAATTTAGGACTCACTCAACAAGCACGTATCGAATATGCCCTGCAAGGTGGATTGGTCTATACAGACTTTATTGACAATTCGGCTGGTGTGAATTGCTCCGATAAAGAAGTCAATATTAAAATCTTGTTGAATAGTATTGTGGCGAAAGGGGACCTTTCAGAAGAGCAGCGTAATGAACTTTTGGCTTCGATGACAGATGAGGTTGCTGAATTGGTGTTACAAGATAACATAGGGCAAACGCGCGCAATTAGTTTAGCTGCGTCTCAACCTCAGGCCATTGACCTCCATATGCGCTACATTCATGCATTGGAGCTAGCTGGAAAATTAGACAGGAAAATTGAAAATATTCCTGACGATAAAGCGCTCATGCAGCATAAGCTACTCGGTAAAGGCCTAGGCTTGCCGAGTATTTCTGCCTTGCAATGTTACAGTAAAATTCTATTGAAAGAGCAGTTGTTAGAAACAAATCTACCCGAAGAAAAATTTCTAGAACAAATTTTGCAGCAATCTTTCCCAAAAACATTGCATGCAATGTATGCCAATCAGATGAAAAATCATCCCTTGCGGCGTGAAATCATTGTGACCAAACTTAGTAATATCGTTGTGAACGAAATGGGCTTCACTTTTGTATATCGGATCCGTGACGAAACTGGTGCCTCTGTTGCATCTATCGTACGAGCCTATTTTGTTGTGAGAACCATTCTTTCACTGGATCAGATTTTTGCTCAGATTGAAGCATTAGGCCCGAGTTTAAAGGCTGAAAGGGAAAAACTCATTTTGTTGTTATACCTTCGCCTCGTTAGACGACTGACCCGTTGGTTTTTAAGCAACCACAACAAACTTGATATGGATCAAGCTGTGAGCTTGTATATGCAGGGCGTTAAAAAACTCAAACCAGCATTTCCAAATGTCTTGGCTAAGGCTGGAGCGACGCATTATCAAACATTGAAAAAGGAATATTTGAGCTGGGGGATTTCTGATACCCTCGCTCACGAACTCACGATTACAAGACCCTTGTTCTCTGTTTTCGATTTGATTGACGTTGCGGATAAGCTTAAGCAAGATGTGATTGAGGTAGCGGAAATCTACTTTGAGATTGGAGAGCGTTTAGATATCGCTTGGATCCGTTCCCAGG
>CAZNCO010000897.1:0-1763 GCA_964571345.1 uncultured Ohtaekwangia sp. | reverse complement strand
GCCTATGATTATGACGCGGACGTCCTTTACCCGCGCTATTACAATACACCCAACCAGCTGGCAGTGGTAAAAAAAATTGCTGCTCTTGAGAATGCTGAAACGGGTTTGCTCTTCAGTTCCGGCATGGCAGCTATCATGACTTCTTTATTTGCGTTTTTGAAGGCAGGCGATCATGTTCTTTTTCAAAAGGATTTATACGGGGGCACGCACCATGCAGCATTGCACGAACTTGGGAGATATGGTATTGATCATTCGATGGTCGATGTTTCCGATCTTCAGCGATTTGAAGCGGGAGTTCGGAAAAACACAAAAGTCGTTTTCATCGAAACGCCTTCCAACCCCCTTTTAAAAATCACCGACATCGCAATGGTCGCGAAGATCGCGAAGAAGCATAATCTTCTTACCATCATTGACAATACGTTCGCCTCACCTGTAAACCAGAATCCCATCGATTTGGGAATAGACGTAGTAACACACAGCGGCACAAAATATATTGGCGGACACAGCGATTTGTGCTGTGGTGTGGCCGTGACATCCAAAAAACTCAATGAAAAAATAAGAGCCAGTGCTCTTCATTTTGGCGGTAGCCTGGATGCTCATACCGCTTATCTCGTGGAACGAAGCCTGAAGACAATCGTCTTGCGCGTGCAGCAGCAAAATAAAAATGCGATGGAGGTAGCAAAGTTTCTTCAGTCTGACGCTCGCGTGCGTGCGGTACACTATCCTGGATTAAAAAATCACCCTGGGCATTCGATCGCAAAAAGGCAAATGAAAGGTGGGTTTGGAGGAATGCTTTCGTTTGAAGTGAAGGGTGATCCCGAAAGGTTTATTAGAAAATTGAAGCTCATTCGCAGAGCTGTAAGCTTGGGAGGGGTGGAATCGACTCTTTCCCAACCTGTAAAAACTTCTCATGCGAAGTTAAGCGCTGCTGAAAGAAAGGACGCGGGCATCACTGATAAGCTCCTTCGCTTGTCGGTAGGTATTGAATCCCCTGACGATATTATTGAAGACATCCGCAAGGCATTGTAACCAATCAAACCTATGACAACGCGCGAAGCGACTCCGCAGGATATCCCATTTCTGATTGACTTTCAGTTAAAGATGGCCTTGGAAACCGAAAATATCACTCTTGAGATCAGTGAACTTACCCAAGGTATTCACAGGCTTTTTAAGGATCCCACAAAGGGGAGGTACTATGTGATCACTGAAAGGGAACAACCCATTGGTTGCCTGATGACTACCTATGAGTGGAGCGACTGGCGCAATGGTACCGTGCTTTGGATACAGTCGGTTTATGTGGAGACGATGTTTCGAGGAAAAGGGGTGTTTAAAATGATGTACGAGCATATTCGCAAAATGACAGAGGAAGATGCCGACCTAAAAGGAATCCGCCTGTATGTAGACAAATCAAATAAAGCGGCACAAAAAGTTTACGAGAGCCTTGGAATGAATGGTGACCACTATACCGTTTATGAATGGATGAAGAAATAGTGAGCCCTATTTCAAACCATGCTTTTCGTAAAAAGTGTTTACCGGGCGATCAAAATCTTTTTCGTCACCACCTGATGATCAAAATTTATTTTCATCAGATAAACTCCGCCTTGCAGATTGCCAATAAAAACCTGATGAAGAGTGCTTTCAGTGTCAAATTGATTTTCAGTAATTGTCTGCCCCAGCGTGTTTAGCAAAAGGACCGATGAGGGTTGAGTGCCTTGCGGCAAAGCGACATTCACATAGTCTGCCGAAACCGGGTTCGGGTATAC
>CAZNCO010000896.1:0-1767 GCA_964571345.1 uncultured Ohtaekwangia sp. | reverse complement strand
CCTACTCCAATGTGCAAATAATCTTGGATTTTGCTTTTTAATTCGACCCATCCAATTTTCTGCTTTTTCATAAGACAATCTTAACTTTTTATATTTCCATTTCGCCCATTTTCTTAATCGACTATCCAATAACTGGAATAGTGACTCTAATTCTGAGCGCCGATATTGCCCGTAGTAATTTATCCACCCACGAATGCTTGGATTTATCCATCGAGCAATTTCTTGAATGTTGTATTGGAGTTTTCGGTGCAGATTCCACTCTCTCATTATCTGTCGCACTGCTTTAGCAGAATGTTTGCTAATCGCTGGAGTAAACGTTGCAAAATAGCTTCCATCTTTGCATTTGGCTTTTCTGGTTCTAAATGTGAACCCTAGAAAATCAAATTGACAATTCGGATATACTTTTGGCTGTTTACCTTGATTACAATAGACAATTTTTGTTTTCTCTGCGTGTAATTCCAATTTACACTCCGACATGCGTTTACTGAGTTCTGATAATAGACTCTCTGCTTTATTTTGGCTGAAGCAGTGCACAATCATATCATCAGCATAGCGCTCAAATGGATTACATGGATAATGTTTCTCCATCCATTTATCGAACGCATAATGCAAATAAAGATTCGCGAGTAGAGGGCTTATAACACCTCCCTGTGGTGTGCCCTTCACACGAGTTTCCTCTTGGCCATTTGGCAATATCATTGATACTGTTAGCCAGCGTTTAATGTATAACCTCAGCCATTTGTTACTCGTGTGCTTTTCAACCGCACGCATCAGTAGTTCATGATCAAGATTATCAAAGAAACCTTTAATATCTATATCAATTACCCAATGATATTTCCAGCACCGTTTGCGACAAATATCTACCGCATCCAATGCTGATTTGCTTGGTCGATAACCGTAAGAGTCATAATGAAAGTTAGGTTCTATTTCAGGCTCCAGATAAAGCTTTGCAACCATTTGCGCAATTCTATCTGAGACTGTTGGAATACCTAATTTTCGCTTGCTTCCATCTTTCTTCGGTATTTCTACAACTCGTACCGCAGGTGGGAAGTAACTTCCTGATGATAGTCGATTCCATAACTTGTAGAGGTTATCTTTTAGATTAATCTCAAACTCTGCTAGGCTTTCGTTATCAACTCCTGCAGCTCCTTTATTCGCTTTCACTCGTTTATACGCTTCCATTACTACATGCTTGGAAATATCAAACGATTTTGTGCTACTCATTATTCCTCCCATTGCTGGTTGATAGTTTCATAGTCACTGGTCAATGTGAGTCCTTTGCTCCACACTCATTACAAATGCTTCATCGCTACTATGACTCACTCCGCCCCTGTGTTTTGCTTTAGTACTTTCATTCTTGCAGGATCGCTACTTGAACTTTTCCTTATCATCAAAACGACAGGTTCCCACGTTCCACACAAATGCCTAAATCGAGGTCACGCCATCTCTATGCCGGATGTCACTCAAACCGTAAACAGGTTGCGTTTGAATTTGTCATAAGTTTCCTGAGTAACTTACTTTTGACATCATTGTTATGTCTTTCGACACCTCATCGATGGTTCATTTTCATTCGTCTCCTTGATTCATACCTGACGTATTAATACGCCTTTTCCTTAACGCTCACTACCACAGCTCTTTACTGCAGCAGCTTAAGGTGGCTTGCAACCCTCACCTGTATGACGATTGCGAGGGGCCTTTCCCTCATCATTTTTGTAGCAATAGTTGAAAATATCCTTCTTTCTTTCAACTAGTCGTGGCACACTCAGG
>CAZNCO010000895.1:0-1775 GCA_964571345.1 uncultured Ohtaekwangia sp. | reverse complement strand
GTGCCCACACTACGAAGGAAAGAATTGCGATAAAAAGCATCGATCCAACCATCGCCTTGTATCCGAAAATGGGTTTCCTAGCATTTGTGGCTATAATCTCCGAAGTGATACCTAGAGCCGGTAACAATACAATATATACTTCGGGGTGACCTAAGAACCAAAATAAGTGCTGAAATAAAATAGGGCTACCACCTTGATTAGGCAACGCCTCCCCTCCAATGTAAATATCAGAGAGGTAAAAGCTAGTACCAAAACTTCTATCAAATATCAATAATAGAGCTGCCGCAAATAATACAGGAAAAGAAAGAACGCCTATAATGGCTGTCAGGAAAAACGCCCAGATGGTCAAAGGTAATTTCGTAAACGACATACCAACAGTTCTCATGTTGATTACCGTAGTAATATAGTTTATGCTACCTAACAACGAGCTCACTATGAACAATGCCATCGCAACTAACCATAAAGTCATTCCCAAACCCGATCCTTGGATAGCCTGGGGCAATGCACTCAATGGAGGGTAAATAACCCAACCACCCGCTGCAGGCCCTGTGGATAGGAATATTGAAGTAAACATTACGCAGCTCGACAGAAAAAAGAACCAGTAGGAAAGCATATTCATGAACCCTGAAGCCATGTCTCTCGCCCCTACCTGTAATGGAATAAGGAAATTGCTAAATGTACCGCTCAACCCTGCCGTCAACACAAAGAATACCATGATGGTACCATGCATTGTTACAAGGGCGAGATAAAACTCAGGATCGATCTTTCCTTCGCCTGTGATCCATCCGCCTAAAAGCGGCTTCAACCACGCCAAATTAGCATCGGGAAAACCTAACTGGAGACGGAACAATACCGAAAAAATACCTCCTATTAGCGCCCAAGCCATACCAGTTATAAGAAACTGCTTGGCGATTACTTTGTGGTCTTCACTAAAGATATAAGTCGTCCAGAAGTTGCCATGGTGCTCATGACCATGCTCTTCGTGGTGATCTGCTGCGTGAGAATGTGAATCTGTTGCCATGCTAAAATTTTCTTATTTTAATGTAACACTGTTTGCAGTTTGAATAGATGAGTCATCCATAGGCAAACCTGCTTTTATCTTTGCTGCCTCTCTTAAATTTTCAGGTACAAGCTTCAAGTAATCTGGGTTCTGCTTCAACCAAGAGTCCTGAGACGCCATCCATTTTTCATAATCTTCAGGTTCGTCAACCACTACTGGAAAGCGCATTGAGAAGTGACCTTTTCCACAAATCTCTGTACACGCCATCTCATAGTTGAATTTAGGATTACCTGTTTTCTCTCGCATCTCAGCTGTAGACACAGTTGGAGTGAATTTGAAATGAGTAACAATACCAGGTACAGCATCCATCTTTACTCGGAAATGAGGGAGAAAAACGCTGTGAAGTACATCCTTTGCACGAATCTTTAATAAAACTTCTTTTCCTTTAGGCAAATGAAGTTCAAGTGATTTAAAATCATCGAACGAATTCTTGTCACGTAGATCCAAGCCGAACTCATTGTTTGCATCAATTAACTTGTAATTATGTTGACCAAGTTCTTTGTCTTTCACTCCAGGATAGCGCGCAGTCCAAGCAAATTGATAGCCGATCATTTCAATCACCACTGCTTCTTTTGTAGCGGTGCCGGTGATATCATTCCACGTTCTCAAGCCTTTGAAAATCAAAAGCGCAAGTACGATGGCGAGAACAACAGACCAGGTAATTGCCAAAGAGTGGTTGTCAGAAAAGAAAGCGGCCCTGCGGTTTTTGTCATAC
>CAZNCO010000894.1:0-1777 GCA_964571345.1 uncultured Ohtaekwangia sp. | reverse complement strand
CATCTATTCTCTTCAAAAAAATCCCTTCCGCATTCTTAAGTTAACGACTATGGTGTTCTTCACCAACAACTAAGGGTGCTCTCAATCTCGTAATGCGTTAAGAAGTACCAGTTAAATTCGCTCACCTCATTAAAACATCACAATCCATTACTAATCGTTTAAAGATACATGATATCAGATTTCAAACGAAAAGCGTCAAGGCAGCCTTAGTGTCCGCAAATTTTTTGGTTATAAATTCTAATACTTTTCTTACGATGTTTTATAGCTAAGAATCCTGGAATCTGAATTGTGTAAGCCATCACAATTCCTCCTCCGATCAGCAGTCCTGTCGAGGCGTTCTTTTGTTGTCCATAGATAATTGCACCAGCGATGGCTAATGGTGTTCCGATAGCAAAAGTCAATTTTGCAGCTTTGACGGATTTGTTATAGCGTTTGAATTCGTTAGCCGACTCTGGAAAAATATTTAGCCTTTCCGATATTTCAGATCTTGTCAATAACCGTCCACCCATTTCATACTTTGATTCATATTTATGATAAGGTTTTGAATTAAAGGTGTATTTGATCGTCTTCTCTTTGCAGTCGTCCGTTCTTGTCGTGTCCTGACCACGAAGCTCAGCTAAAGAGACTAAACTCAAAATAATCAAAATGTATTTGCTCATGATGTCAACTAAGGTTGCCTACAACGCCCCGTTGTTTATGGCGGCACTGGCAACGCAAGTTAAATGAAATGACTTGCGTTGAAAACTTCGGGCGTAAGATTTAAAACACGTTTTGTCCGCGGGACACCAGTGCTGCAATAAACACCACGTTAGCGGCCGTGTTTTACCGCCTCCAGTATTTAATCACTGTGTAAATAAAAAACAGTCCACCGGCAAAGCAAAGAATAGATACTAGAATATATTTAGTCTTAAATTCATTTGCGGCATAAATTATAGTTCCTTCTTTTTCCAATTGTATTAATTCTGTATAGCCTCGTTTTGCTGTGTAAATAGTCACCGTGTCTCCCTTTCTGAGTCTCTCAAGAATGTCAGAATAGTCAAGACCTGACCTATAAATAGTGAACGTTCTGTCACTGTTATTTAAATCAATCTCTAAGAATTTGGAGTCGTTGATTGATGAAACAATTCCTGTCATCTGATATGAGTCGTCCAGTGTCTTTGTCCCCATCGTCATAAATGCGTAGGAGGAAAAAAATAAAATTACGATGAAGGGTGAACTCAGTATTGTAACAAAGACTTGCTTTAATCTGTACTTGGTTGTCCGTTTGGGTCTTCTCATCTTATCAAAACATGGCCGAACCAGCGCTATGGCACATGCACACTTTGTTGTGTGTTGTTTTTCTTACTCCCACTTTTCAAATTCATGAAACTTTAAATCTCGTTCTTTAAGAATCGTGGTTTCATATTCTTTGATTTCACTCCAAGTCTTTTCAACAAAGCCGTCATTGTCGTACCAAATATTGTCGGCTGAGTAAGTACAGACTCCGTCAATCAACTCAGTAAGAATGGCACTTGTCAACGAAGCAAATCGAAGTTCAAAGCTGTCCGCAACGTGCCATACAAATGAAACAGCTTTATTACAGTTCTTTAGTCGAGCGTCAACACTTTCATTTACTAAAGGCTTCTCCGGAAATTTCTTTCCAGTCAACTTGTCCATGAAACTCGGCTTTGGTTGAACTTTCTTTTTTTCTTCTTCAAAGTTGAAGTCGTCTATGTACCACTCCAAACCACTTGTCAGCCATTTGTCCTGAAGTACTGCAAATGGTGGATTTGTCAGC
>CAZNCO010000893.1:0-1778 GCA_964571345.1 uncultured Ohtaekwangia sp. | reverse complement strand
ACTGAGTCTTTCGTGATGGGAATATATTTTGTGCCCGAAGTAGTACCGGATGTTTTCGCGAAATAAGCGGGCCTGCCGGGCCACAAGATATTTTCTTCACCATGCAGCACGCGCTCAATGTAGGGCTTCAGTAATTCGTAGTCTTTGATGGGAACTTGCTTTCTGAAATCTTCGTATGAGCGAATGGCAACAAACCCATGGTCTTTTCCGAAAGCGGTGTCTTTTGCTTTTTGAATCAACTGTTGAAAAGTCTGCTGCTGATAAAACCCTGGCTTTGACGACCACTCCTGTGTTTGCTTGTTGATGTAAGCCGCAAATGGCTTAGCTAAAACTGAACGAATTCCCATGAGGCAAAAATAAGAAAATGAAATTTAGTTAGATGAATCGCTTTTTAAACAGCACAGCGCATGATAGTAAAAATATCCGCTTCGATTATCTTTCGTAAAAAAGCTTGCAGCTATGTACAACAACAATTATCCTTCTATTGACGACCTCCGCAAGAAAGCCATGCAACGCATTCCGCGCTTTGCATTTGAGTACCTGGATGGCGGTTGCAATGAAGATGTAAACTTATACAAGAACACTGCTGAGCTGCGCGATGTAGAATTGATTCCGCATTATCTCCGAAACTACACTACACCGGATATGCGCACCGAGTTGTTTGGTCATGTGTATGATGCACCCTTTGGCATCGCACCCATTGGCTTGCAAGGGTTGATCTGGCCCGGTGCCCCCGAGATATTGGCGCGTGCCGCCACGAAACACAATGTTCCTTTTATTCTAAGTACTGTCTCCACAGCTTCTATTGAGCGCATTGCAGAAATCACCAATGGCAAAGCCTGGTTTCAATTGTATCATCCCGCGGAAGCGGCTGTTCGCGACAGCGTGATCAAACGGGCTGCAGATGCTCAACTTCCGGTGTTGGTTTTGTTGTGCGATGTTCCTTCATTTGGCTTTCGCCCGAGAGACATTCGCAATGGTCTTGCCATGCCGCCCCGAATGACCTTCCGAAATATTTTGCAGATCATGGGCAAACCTAATTGGGCCATCCGCACGCTGCTGCACGGTCAACCCGAGTTTGCCACCATGAAACAATACATGCCCAAAGGCTTGAACATGAAACAGCTTGGCCTGTTCATGAACAAAACTTTTTCAGGAAGGTTGAACGAAGAACGCATCAAACCCATCCGCGACATGTGGAAAGGTAAAATAGTTTTAAAAGGTGTGGCGAGTGTAGAAGATGCTGAGATGGCTTTGAAACTTGGCCTGGACGGAATCATCGTCTCCAACCATGGCGGAAGACAATTAGATGCCGGCCAATCAACGATTAAATCGCTTTCACCGATTGTAGCAAAATACAAAGGCAAACTCACCATGATGATGGACAGTGGCGTCCGCTCGGGCCCGGACATTGCACGCACATTGGCAAGTGGTGCCGACTTTGCTTTCCTCGGAAGAACCTTTATGTACGGTGTGGCTGCTCTAGGCGAAGAAGGAGGCGATCACGCCATTGCTATGTTAAAGGTACAACTCAAGCAGGTGATGGAGCAGGTGTGTTGCAGCCACGTGAAAGACTTTGAGAAGCACCTCGTGAAATAATATTTTGGCATAAGCAAGAATAAAAAAAACCAGCCGCACAGCTGGCTTTCTTTTTAAAGATTGATCTGGATTTTAGTGATCCTTCTTCTCACAATGCGCGTGGCGCACCAGAAGCATCATGATTTGGTCAGCAAGCCACTGGTTGCCATCCGTGTTATCAGGATCGATGGTGATAATAC
>CAZNCO010000892.1:0-1779 GCA_964571345.1 uncultured Ohtaekwangia sp. | reverse complement strand
GCTATCCATTTCGTTATCAGGAAACACGCCAGTGAAATAACTGGGGTATATTCCGTTTTAAGTTTAAAAAGATGGTGAATGTATATATATATAAAAGAAAATTTTGAAATAGGGGACTAGCAGTATACAACTCTTTTGATCTGTTAGTCGGAAGTGCATCCGAATGAAATGTGCCAGTAGCAATGAAATAGGGCATTGAGAGTGAGCCTCTTTTTTAAAACGGGCGGAAATTTACGTCTTCCCTCAGGATTTTTCGTCACCAAAAAAAAATATTTTATGTCCCTTTTTATGCCCTGATTGTCAGTGTATTTTTGCGGAAACATCAAAATCTTTATCGTGAAAAACTTAATCATTATTGTTTTCGCAGCGGTAGTTCTTGCCAGCTGCGGTGGCCAATCGGAGAAGCTTCAATCTCAGGTAGATTCACTAAGAGCCGAACTTCAAACCAGTCAGCAATTTTCTCAAACTCTTCAGGAGGTAGGCACGCTGATGGACTCCATCGATGCTAACCGTCAATTGCTGCGCGTGAACATGGTAGAAGGCACTACCTATGATAATTATACTTCACGCATGAAAGACATCAACAATTACGTAAAAGATACTCAGAACAAAATTGAGGATCTTGAGAAGGCGTTGAAAAAATCAAAAGGCAATGCCAATGCGTATGCTGCTACCATCAAGAAGTTGAAGGCTGATCTTGAAACAAGAAACAAAGAGATTGCTGCCCTCAACGAGCAGGTTGAGCAGTTGAAAAGTGAGAATCAAAACCTGATCACCACGGTTGGTTTGCAGGAAGCAGAGTTGAATGACAAGACTGCCATGATCGAAGAGAAGAAGCAGGAGCTTGCATTGCTGGAAGAGAAGATTCAGCAAGTACAGCTTCAAAGCAAAGTGAGCGAAGCCGATTCATACTTCACAAGAGCTCAGGCGGTAGAAGAAGCCGGCAACAGAACCAAGCTTGCTCCTAAGAAGAAGAAAGAGACTTACAAAGAAGCGATCGAACTTTACAAGAAGGCTTTGTCTTTGGGAAAGACCGAAGCACAAGCTAACATTGATGCACTCGAAAAGAAGATTAAATAAATCAGAACACCCGTTCTTGAAAAAGGCTGCCGAGAGGCAGCCTTTTTTTTGCCATGCATTGGGTTTGGAGGTGAGCAGTGCGGAGCAATCTCTGAGTAAGCAGAACCATCTTCGTCTGGGGCCATCGGCATATGTGTCCGCAGCATGTCTGCACAATGTCCCGTATATGTCCCGATAATATCCCGATAATGTACCGAGAGAGACCGCTGCCAGACCCGAAAAACCTGAAAGGATTACCCCAGGAATATTTTACTCCATTTTTCACCGCGGAAGCGGTTGCGAGGTGCTCTTATACTTTTGAAACGTCCGTCAAATAAAAGGAAAGAAGAATGAAAAATTTTTTAAAAGTAATGTTAACCTCAGGGCGCAATGAAGAGAGCGCAAAGAGGGATGTATTGTGAATCTTATCTCGCAGAAAGTTTTGTAACTTGACGTTTTACCTATTCTAATTTATGAACAAGTTAGCTTTCATCGCCTGTATTTCATTTTTGTTTCTGATCACCAACTGTTCTGAGAAAAAAACGGAAAAGCAGACATCAATCGTCAAACCAATCGACAGCCTCTTTAAAGAGTATTATACTTTTAAGAAACGGATCAATCCGCTGGAAGCTACTAAGGCCGGCTTTTATGAATACAATGATCAGCTCGCCAATTATATCTCAGCGCCTTATATTCAAGATCTGAAAGAAAGCTATACGC
>CAZNCO010000891.1:0-1780 GCA_964571345.1 uncultured Ohtaekwangia sp. | reverse complement strand
GTGTAATCCAAATACAAAAAATAACAAGATTGAAAATGCTCCAAAAAACTTCATAACTCAATGTTCTTTAATAGTTGCAACATTTCCAACAAGGATATTCTCATAAATTCAGAAATGTATTTTTGAATTAATAGCCATCAATCCAGCGCATCTTGCTTTTACCAACCCAGCAAAACTTGAAATTCTCAACCTGGAAACTTGCCAAACAAATCATTTCTTTCAATAAAACTCGTTCCACATTTTATTCCTTGTCGCTTAACATGGATATTTTGATTTGTATTAAATCAACCAGCTGATCGACTTTCTTTTTTCTGTATCTTACAAAAGATTTCCAGATGAAGATAAAGATCACTTCACTCTATATTATTTCATTCATTCTTCTGCTTATTGTGATGATGGAGATTCATGAGCTGGTCCATATTTCGGTGGGTAGGATTATCTGTGGATGTTGGGGTGAACGTGATTTCAACGTGTGGGAATTATGCCGATCCTGCACTCACCCAACCTTGGGGTGGATCGCCACGCTTGCAGGACCTGTTTTTTCTTTTGCTATGATGTGGTTTGGAATGTATTTGCTCTCATCCGCTGACGCGCGAAATAACTCAATTGGCTTTGCTTTTATTTTCACCAACATTCCATTTGGGCGAATAACAACGGTGATGATGGGAGGAGGCGATGAGATGGTGGTTTTGAAAGATCTACTGAAGGGCAATTTCAGCAAAACCCAAATGATTTTAATCGGGTCAGCACTTGTATTTATCATCATACTACCACCGCTTGTGAAGACTTGTCGTTTGATAAGCAATCCAAAGGCGTGGCTTTATCTTGTTGGTTTTTTAACATTACCGCTGGTGTTCCTTCTTCTGTACACCTTAATGGGACTCAACACTTTGCTTCAACATGGTTTTTTTGCTACTCCATGGGTGATGGGCACGCCTTTGTTAATCACCATTCATACAGCGTTTGCTTCATTAGCACTGTGGTGGCAATGGAAAAATATTTACGTATTTGAATGATGCCTTCGAACGATTCAAGCCTATGATCATTCTTTCCGATTCTGAAATTGCAAATCTTCTTTCCCTTGGGGGGGTTATTGACGCAGTGGAAGCTGCCTTGATTGCCTATGAGAAGAAAGAAGCACTTGTGCCTCAGCGATTGCACTTTGACCATAATAATAACACGCTGCTGTGCATGCCTTCGTTTGGAAAAAAATATTTCGGCACCAAGTTAGTTTCTGTTGTGCAGGGAAATTCCGAGAAATCTTTACCCGTAACCAATGGAGCAATGTTGCTCAATGATGCAGAAACTGGACTACCGTTGGCTCTATTAAATGCTTCCAAACTTACCGCATTGCGCACCGGTGCGCTTGGAGCAATTGGTGTAAAATATCTTACTTCACAAACGGAAGATACGTTTGGATTAATTGGTTGTGGTGTACAAGGCTTGCATCAGGCAGTTTTGATTTGTGCTGTAAGAAAATTTTCTAAAATGTATTTTCTTCATCGGTCGGAAGAAAGTGCGCGGGCTTTGATTTCGTTTGTGAAGCATTATCATCCGGACCAACGAGTGGAAGCATGTCGTTCAGTTGACGAATTGCTCGGTAAGACCAATATCATTGTAGCGGCAACTACATCTGCTAAGCCGGTTTCGCCTTATAATACGTCAATGCTAAAGGGGAAACATTTTATTGGGATAGCTTCTTATAAGCCCATCATGCAAGAGTCTCCTGAATTAGTTTTTCAGTCAGCAGCCACGCTGGTTCTCGATTCTGCATTTGCTC
>CAZNCO010000890.1:0-1781 GCA_964571345.1 uncultured Ohtaekwangia sp. | reverse complement strand
GAATACGTCTCTCGCAATGCCTAACCAGGTTTTGGTTTCAGA
Source organism: uncultured Ohtaekwangia sp. (assembly GCA_964571345.1). Lineage (GTDB taxonomy): Bacteria > Bacteroidota > Bacteroidia > Cytophagales > Cyclobacteriaceae > ELB16-189. The sequence continues at coordinate 1,739 of CAZNCO010000890.1, read as the reverse complement.
AAGCACGGCAAAGAAATATTTTGGAAACGAAGAGCCGCTCGGCAAAATCCTTGGCGGAGACAATGGTGAATTGAAAGTGGCAGGAGTTTTTAGGGATTTACCTGATAATTCTCATTTGCGGTTTGATTTTTTGGGTTCACTTGCTGGCCCGCAGTTTAATCAGTTTATCAATCAGCAAAATTATACTGGCTTCGATTCACACACGTATATCAAAATGAAACCAGGCACGGACTATAAAAAACTGGAAGCAAAATTTCCTAAAATGGTAGACACCTATGCTGCTGCACAGATTGAACGAGACCTGGGCAAGTCGTGGGACGATTACAAGAAGGCGGGCAATGGCTATCGATATTTTCTTCAGCCACTCACCTCGATACATTTAGATCCTACGAATCTCGAGTTTACCATTACTCCAAGTGGTAATATCAAGTATGTTTATATTCTGCTCTTCATCGCATCGCTCATTTTGGTGATTGCATGTATCAATTTCATGAACCTTGCCACCGCCCGCTCTGCGGAGCGCGCACGCGAAGTAGGCGTAAGAAAGGTGATGGGCTCACTGAGAAATCAATTGGTATCGCAGTTTCTGGTCGAAGCGATTTTGTTAGCGCTTACGGGAACAACCATTGCGGTAGCAGGAGCGCTTTTACTTTTGCCATCGTTTAATTCGTTGGTTGAAAAGCAGCTGCATTTGACGTTCGACCCTTTGCTGGCGATTGGTTTGTTGGGTGTTGATTTGATTGTGGGAATTTTAGCTGGGCTTTACCCTGCATTTGTATTATCGGGTTATAATCCGGTGGTTGTTATGAAAGGAAATTTCTCGGGTCAATCAAAGGGTGCATGGTTGCGAAACGGGTTAGTTGTTTTTCAGTTTATGATTTCAATTGTTCTCATTGTAGGGACGGTGGTGGTGCGCAACCAGATGAGCTTTATGCAGAATAAAGATCTCGGTTTCGATAAGGAGCAGGTTTTGATGGTGGAGCGTGCTTTTGTTTTAGATAAGAAAACAGAGGCATTTGTTGAAGAGCTCAGGCGTATGCCGGAAGTGAAAGAAGTGGCTGCTACCAGCTAACGGGTGGGGAACCGTGATGATGTGTTCGGCCAGCAGTTTCAGCCCGATGGTTCAGCCGAGGTCTTGACGGTGAAGTCGATGGTGATGGATGATGACTTTGCGAGGACCATCGGGTTTGAGCTGAAAGAAGGGAGATCTTTCGCGAAAGAGACAAATGATTCGTTAAATATTTTATTGAATGAGACTGCCGTGCGCACGATGGGGCTGGCCGATCCCGTTGGGCTCAAACTTTTAAACAACGATTTATTTCGTGGCAGTCAGCAGTTGGCGAAGCCCAGATATTTTACGGTGGTTGGAATTGTAAAAGATTTTCATTTTCAATCCTTGCGGGATGAAATCACACCACTTGTGATTTATTCTTACGAAGCGTTTGGAAAACAAGCTACTCCCAACATGGTGGCTGTGCGACTAAAGGATCATCAATTTCAATCCGCCATCGGCAAGATTCAAAGTATGTGGAGTGAGTTGGTTCCCACTCAACCATTTCAATACGAATTTCTGGATGAGAACTTGACGAAAGGGTATGCGGAAGAACAGCGTTCAGGGAAAGTTTTTGCTATTTTTTCTGCGCTTGCGATCATCATTGCTTGTGTAGGATTGTACGGGCTCTCTGCGTATACGGCAAGCCTGCGCACTAAGGAAATCGGTATATGCAAAGTAATGGGGG
>CAZNCO010000889.1:0-1784 GCA_964571345.1 uncultured Ohtaekwangia sp. | reverse complement strand
ATCTCGAGTTATTCGGTAGGCCATGCGTATTCACCTCAATAGTGACCCCATCAACTGATGGCACCCAGGTAACGCTATCCAAGGGTGGAGTGCTCAGCATTTCTTCAAAGCCAGATGAATAATGCTTACCTGTTGCATCTTCTATCCGCAATCTATATTTCTTTTCTGCGCTAAAAACAGTCTTTATTTTATAAAAGCCCTGACCCGAATAATTCAGCGAGTATGATTGTCCGTTCTCTTCGTCAATCACGACCTTGGCATCCGAAACTACAGGAAATGAATCTACCGCAGTCAATTGAATTGCCCTGCTTAATTTCACTGAGGCGATGCTGTCAGATACATTGATGGTTCCATCCACCACTAAAAAATGAATTTGATCTGTAGAAACGGGCGATTCAAATGGATCCTTACACGACACAAAAACCGTCACTAACAAAATTAAAATCAGATTTATTCTTTTAATCACCATCGCTGCTAAAATTTAAAGTTATAGGTGATGGTTGGGATCGGCTGCGCAAAGATTGACAATTGATAACCTTTTATAGAACCGTTTTGATTTACAAAGTAAACCGAGTAAGGATTGTGTCTTCCCAAAAGATTGTATACTGCAAATGTCCATGAGCTATGGGCCAGCTTCTTAATTTTATGATTCCCTTCAATGTTAATTGAAATGTCCATTCTGAAATAATCAGGGATTCTGAATTGGTTCCGGTCCGAATAGTAAACCCGCGTTGATCCCTCCAGTGTATATTTAGCAATCGGGATAGTAATAGGGCGACCTGTGCTATAGATTACATTAAGAGAAAAATTTATCCTACGGTTAAATTTGTAGTTGCCGATAAGATTCACGGCATGTGGTTTATCGTAGTTGCTGGGATAATACGAGCCTCCGTTTATTGTTTCCGATGAGTATTGGCCCACGGTTTGAATTAAAGAACGAGAGTAAGTATAACTTAACCATCCATTTAATCTGCCAGTCGATTTCTTAATAAGAAATTCAATACCATAAGCCTTCCCTTTTCCAGCCAACACATCCGTTTCAATATGGTGATTTAAAAAAATAACTGCACCATTCTTATAATCCAACATGTTATCAGTGCTTTTGTAATAAGCCTCTACAGATGTTTCAATTTGATGTCTTTGGAAATTCTTGTAAAAACCAACTGTGTATTGATCGCCAATCTGTGGCTTCACATACGAGTCGCAGAGTTTCCAGATATCGGTGGGTGAGATTGCAGTTGTATTAGAAAGTTGCTGAATATATTGCCGCATGCGATTATAGCTGAACTTAACAGAAGAATTTCCATTCAAGGAATATCGAATCGAAAACCTCGGTTCGAATCCTGAATAATCAGCAACAGATCCTCCAGCAGAAATTTGGACTGTGTCTGTGATACTGTTAATCTGGCGGGGAACTCCATCAGAATAGTGATATACTGTCTTAGGGCCGATATTTTTAAACATAGAGTAGCGCAGGCCGTAGTAAATGGAAAGCCTCGGATTGACTTCAAAGTTGTCACCGGCATAAAGAGCAGACTCAAATGCCTGCTCAGTCTGCATATCATCTTTTTTGATCAACGAGTTCTGTGCACTTGGATTAAGGTGACCCGGCTCAACCTGATAACGAATCATACTAGCCCCCCCGGTAAATGAATGACTTTTATTAAAGAAATAATTCAAAACAATCTTACCCGCAATCTGGCCACTCGAAAAATTCAACATGAAAGCATTCTGAGGATTTTGATTGCCTGCAATCGAATAATCGTATTTGCTATAACTAACAC
>CAZNCO010000888.1:0-1800 GCA_964571345.1 uncultured Ohtaekwangia sp. | reverse complement strand
GAATAAAGAAGTTCAGGTTGAATCCCAATCTTACCAAGCTTAATTAATGCATACGCACCAAAATGATAACCAGTTCGGCTGTTGTAGTCCGCGCTTAACGACTGACTGCCATCAAACTTCGCAAAGTTTAGACCTCCTTTAATACCAATTCCAATAGATTGCGCATTAACGTTTAAAGACAAAAGAAAAAGCCCGACAATGACGATAGTACCTTTCAGTATTTTCATAGATTGATTTTTTGTTTGCCCAAAGGTAGCAAATCATTTGCCAAACTATTGAATACCCAGTTCTGGGTTCTTCCCTTTTATTGAGGAATAAAAAGCTAATAGGACTTTCAAATCATTCTCCAGATCTCCAGTGGGATAAAAAGGTTCTCCAATTACGACCTGTTTCAAATGAAAATCAAAGCCAACCGGGATGATAGGTACACTTGCCTTGAGCGCAATGAAGTAAAATCCAGTTTTCATTTTTTGCACCTTCTTTCGAGTACCCTCCGGGGCAATGGCCAACACAAAATCTTCGTGCTTGTCAAAAATATTTACCACCTGCTGAACCATGTCGTGATGTGAACTTCTCTCGACAGGATAACCCCCAAGCCACCTGAAAAACCAACCATAAGGAGCACGAAACAATTGACTCTTTCCTAGAAACTTTGCCTTCCGCAAATGAAGAATGCTGCGTGCCATAACGCCAATCACAAAATCCCAATTGCTGGTGTGTGGTGCAACTGCGATAATGTACTTCCTTAAACCTACCGGAAAAGACCCAACGACTTTCCAGCCAGAAATTTTAAAAAGCAGAAGATACAATCGCCTCAGCATTTCAGAAAAGCTTGTCAATTAAATCATCCTGTGCTAGGTTCGGCAATGTTATCTGCAAGCCAGACTTTCTTTTTTCCCGTTCAATGGCTTGAACAGCCCCTTCATTGCGAGCCCAGGCCCTGCGGGCAATTCCATTATTCACATCAAAGAAAAGCATGTTCTTCAATCTTCTGTCTGCATCTGATGATCCGTCTAACAGCATACCAAAGCCACCGTTGATCACTTCACCCCAGCCTACTCCTCCACCATTATGAATCGAAACCCATGTAGCTCCACGGAAGGAATCACCAATCACGTTATGAATTGACATGTCGGCAGTGAAACGGGATCCATCGTAAATGTTGGACGTTTCCCGATAAGGACTGTCAGTACCTGAAACATCATGATGATCGCGCCCGAGTACAACAGCTCCGATCTTCTTTTCGCGGATAGCTTTGTTAAATGCTTCCGCGATAGCGATTCTTCCCTCTGCATCTGCATATAGTATTCTTGCCTTAGAACCCACCACCAATTTATTTTTCTTCGCAGCCTTAATCCAATTGATATTGTCCGATAGCTGATGTTGAATAAAATCGGGCGCTTGATGTGAAATGGATTGCAACACCTCTGCTGCGAGTTGATCGGTATAATCAAGATCATCTTCCTTGCCCGAAGTGCAGACCCAACGGAAAGGACCAAAGCCATAATCGAAACACATTGGTCCCATAATATCCTGTACATACGATGGATAGCGAAAACTAATTCCATCTTTTGCCATTACCTCGGCTCCAGCGCGAGAGGCTTCAAGCAAAAACGCATTGCCATAATCAAAGAAATAAGTTCCTGCGTCAGCATGTTTATTGATAGCTGCTGCTTGTCTTCTCAAAGACGCCTGCACGTGCTTCTTAAATTCTTCCGGTCGCTTCGCCATCATCTCATTCGATTCTTCAAAAGAAAAACCTACAGGGTAATATCCGCCTGCCCACGGATTGTGTAGCGA
>CAZNCO010000887.1:0-1806 GCA_964571345.1 uncultured Ohtaekwangia sp. | reverse complement strand
TCTTTATCGCTGTGCGATTATGCTTCGGCAGGTAATACGAATGATGAAAGTTCCTGGTTCCGTGTTTGGTTACCACAGCCATTGGATCCAAAGAAGTAATTTGAATGTTAACGATTGCAGGTAATATTTTACAAACACAATAAAGATGAATTTATGTAATTATTTTGATCTGAATAATAGCAGGAAACTAACCATAAAAACTTACCCGTTTTCCATTTGCATGATAATAAACATACCTTTCTTTATCCAAATTTCTTACAGAGCTTCATATTGTAAACAAATTACTTTGAATATTAATCAGTACATAAGCCTATCTATTATTTATACCTGGGCTTTAAGTTTAATGCTATAATCAATTCAGTATTATGACCGATTTATCACGACGTTCTTTTTTCCGAAACGGATTATTAGCTGGAGGCTCTTTAATGTTGCCTGAACATATCACGCCTCCTTATATTACCAATGGGAAAATAAGTAACCCTGCTCTTGGAGATGAGAAGACTGTTTTATCCAATTCCGGTAAAGCGCTCAACCTGCAACCGGCACAATGGATTTGGTTTCCTTCGCAGAGAACTCTTCAGAATACGATCGTATTATTTCGCCATCAAATAAATATTCGTAAGATCCTTGCTTCTGCTAAAGGATGGGTGCTTGGCGACAGCCGTTATAAACTGTATTGCAATGGAAAAAGAATTCAGTTTGGTCCTTCGCCTTCTGATCCGCGCTGGCCGGAGGCCGATCCTTTTGACATGACCCCCTTTCTACAGAAAGGCAATAATGTTATTGGAGTAGAAGTATTGTACTACGGTACCGGTGACGGAACCTGGCCAATAGGCAAGCCGGGATTGATTTTGAAGATGGATATTACCTATTCAGACGGCAGCAGTGAAATCATCAGCACAAGTGATGATTGGCTCTGCCGTGTTCCAGGAAGCTGGACACCGGGTAAGTATAAACGATGGTACCTTCGTGCCTTTCAGGAAGAATTTGATGCCCGTCAATATCCCTACGGCTGGCATACGAATCAATTTACTGATCTGTCTGTATGGGTTAAAGCACAGTTGATCAGTACACTTTCAGATAAACCGTCAATTGCTTCTACCTACCTGGAATACCAGTACGACGTGGGAAGCAGTGATCCTGAAAAACTTGAACTCAGGAGCCGTAGTATCGGGCTGATGAAAGAGGAGATTATTTTTGTAAAACAGTTGGCTGAATCATTTTTATTACAATGGAAAAAAGATCCGTTTGAATATTTTGACTTTAATACGCCGGATGCGTTTAGCCGTGGTGGTGACCTTGCTGTAAAAGAAACATCCAAAGGAAGCTGGGAATTCAACCTCGCCGCCGGTCAATCTGCTGCATTATGTTTTGAAATGGCAGAACAGCATGTGGGGTTCCCGGTATTTACAATTGAAGCGCCTGAAGGAACCATTGTTGAATTGCTGGTACATGAAGCGCATGTGCCGGGGACCGGCCTGTTGCTCAATACCCATTTCAATTCATGGACAAGATTTATCTGCAAAAGCGGTATTAATCATTTTGAAACTTTTGATTATGAATGTTTCCGGTGGATGCAGCTCCACATCCGCAACAGTAACGGCAGTATCCGTATCAGCAAAACAGGTATGCGTCGTCGTGTGTACAGTTGGCCATCGCAGCCCGTGGTAACCTGTAATGATGCAAAAGTGCAGAAGGTGGTAATGGCCTCCCTCAATACACTATACAATTGTGCACAGGAAACCTTAGTTGATGGTATGGGCAGGGAGCGCCAGCAATATAGCGGGGATGCAAGCCACCAGATAC
>CAZNCO010000886.1:0-1811 GCA_964571345.1 uncultured Ohtaekwangia sp. | reverse complement strand
GATCAGGAGCGCTTGGCTGTATTCCCCGATCCCATCAAGGCTGGAGATCCTCTGAAGATGAGTTTTTCTTTGCCTGACTCAGGCGCAGTCCAGATTCAAATCATCAACGCCAGTGGTGGCCTGGTGCGCGAACTAAATGGCGACAACGGTTCTGAATATGAATTCCTGTATACCCTGCCGGAAGCCGGAATTTACATTGTGGTTTTAAAGACAGCAAACACAACGCAGAGCTATAAGATCATCGTGAATTAATCAGAATTTTTAAAACTCAACTCACCCCAACCCATCTATACGACAGTTATGTCATATGCTATCAGACCCCTTATCATTCTATTTTGGTTGTCTCTTTGTATTAACACGGTCGCGGGTCCTCGGCCTAAGCCCAATGCTCAGCATGTGTATAGTTCACTAAACAAAGCAGGGTTAATTGGTATTACCGAAGAATCACCGTCCGACAATCCTGCCGACAATATTTTCCACGTGCAAATGGATCAAACTTTTTGCAACGAGACTGTGTGGCTGGAGTATGAACTGGAAGGAGTAGAAGATCATGCATCGGTAGCCCGCAGTATCAACGACCATCGTTCGGTAGGAGGTCACCTGGTGAAACGAAGCAGGGGATGGACCGTGCAACAAGAACAAATTGATGGCACCTGGCTAAGACAAGGAGACAATGTAATCCGTTTTACCTTGCCCGAAGGTGCGCAACATAGTTACCGGGTGCGCAATCTAAAAGTTATAGTGGCGGCAAACAGCGGGGAGGAAAACGCGATGGTGATCAACCAACCATCGAAAAATTACTATGGAAAAGTAGCCTATGTGAAAGGGTTTCTTCCTGAGAGCAATCGTGAAAATGTCATTTTGAAAATCGATGGAAAAATAGTTCCTGTTTTCAAGGGAGAGTTTGAAAGTGAAATCGATATGGCGGAAAACAATTGCAACGTGGAAATGGAATTGACTTTTCCTGACGGGAGCACGCAATGTAGAACGCTTACATTCGAAAAGCCCGAGCAAGCAGATTTTCATTATACTATTTCTTCCAGTATTTTTTACAAAGAGCAATTAGTTGATCCTGTCAAAGCGGATTCCGTTTCGTTGGAAGGAGCCTCGTTGAAATTGCTCGCCAGCGCCTTGGATAATTCGTCACAGCTATCCATCACCACGTTGCGCGATATTGATATTCCTGCCCTGGATGCCGGCATGGTGAACGTGACAGCCCATCACAAAGGATTTCGCTTTCTTCCACACGGTACTCAATTTAAGAAAGAAAGCAAGCTCCGCATTCCATTTGAACCATCACAGATTCCGGATGGCTACACCGACAAGGACATTCGCACGTATTTCTTTGACGAACAAACGCATCATTGGATTGCGCTGACCTCTGACACACTTATTGCAAACACAAATGAAGTAGAGTCACACATCGTGCACTTCACAGACTATATCAACGCCATCATCAAAGTGCCCGAGTCACCTGAAGCAGAAGCCTACAATTCAACTTCGATGAAAGGCATCAAGGCGGCTAATCCAACAGCCGCAGTAAACCTGATTAATCCCCCTCAAGCTAACAATACCGGCAGCGCGTCATTGAGTTACCCGATCAATATCCCCGCTGGAAGAAATGGCATGCAGCCGCAGCTTGCAATTAGCTACAACAGTGCGGGTGGTAACGGATGGCTTGGCCTCGGCTGGAATTTACAAATCCCTTCCATAGGAATCGAAACACGCTGGGGCGTTCCGCGCTATGACGCTACCAAAGAAACCGAAACCTCTTCCATGAAGGGAAAGATGCTTACGCCTGTTACCCATCG
>CAZNCO010000885.1:0-1812 GCA_964571345.1 uncultured Ohtaekwangia sp. | reverse complement strand
GCCGTGGGACACTCCCAATCAGGCTAAGGCTTTCGTGGAAATCACAAAACCAAACATCGCTATTTTTGTGAAATATGAGTTCTGGTATTTCTACTCGCATTATTTGAAGAAAAACGGAACAACCGTTATCTCTGCTTCTTGTATTCTGCGACCTAATCAAATATTTTTCAAAAGCTATGGTGGACTTTTTAAGAGCATCTTAAAAAACTTCGATTATTTCTTCACGCAAAACCTGGAAACAAAAATCTTATTGCAATCCATCGGCATTACAAACAGCAGCATTGCAGGAGACACGCGTTTTGATCGCGTGATGGAAATTATCAAAACTGGGGAAGAAATTCTTATCGCTAAAAAATTTAAAAATGGTCAGAAGCTTTTTGTCGTGGGAAGCTGCTGGCCCGAGGATTTGGATGCGCTAGCTCCTTTTATCAATGAAAATTCCAACACACTCAAATTTATCATTGCCCCTCATGAGATTACAGAATCTTTTCTGACTGAAATCGAAAAATCGCTTCAGGTAAAAACCGTTCGATACTCCAGGGTATCAACCAATGTCGAAGATTTTTCCGTACTGATCATCGACAATATTGGTTTGCTTTCGAGGCTCTATCGCTATGGTGAATTTGCTTTTGTAGGCGGAGCTTTTGGAAAAGGTCTTCACAATATACTGGAGGCTGCCTGCTATGGCATTCCCATTTTCTTTGGGAATAAGAATTACGAAAAATATCAAGAAGCTAACGACCTGATTATGCGTGGTGGAGCTTTTGAAGTAAGTGGCTATGCAGATCTTAAAGAGAAATACGAAGTACTTGTAGACCGCCCCGAAAATTTCCTGTTGGCTTGCGAAGTAACAAGGTCTTATGTTAAAGAGAATTTAGGAGCAACAAAAAAAATAGTGGACTATTGCGCTAAAGTGCTGCAAGCAAAATGAAAGGTACGGTAATCAAATCTACAGGTTCGTGGTATCAAGTATTGGGCGAAGGCAATCAAAAATATGATTGTCGTATTCGCGGAAAGATCAGGCTGGCGGGAATTAAAGAAACCAATCCCGTTACGGTAGGAGATCATGTTGAATTTCATATTGAAGAAGGAGCTCACGCCATTACTGAAATACTACCGCGCAAAAATCATTTACTAAGAAAGTCTGTAAAGAAAACAGGTCATTCCAATGTGCTTGCAGCAAATGTTGACCTGGCCATTCTCATCGCCACGATCGATCAGCCCAGAACGTCACTGGGTTTCATCGACCGTTTTCTTGTCTCCGCTGAAGCATATCGCATTCCGCAGTGCCTTGTCTTCAATAAAACTGACTTGTTTACGGAAGAAGAACAAATCACCTTGAAAAAGCTGATGCAAGTGTATTCAAGCATTGGCGTCACGGTTATTGCCATGAGTGCACTTCAGGGGCAAGGTTTTGACGAACTTGATAAAATCGTGGATGGAAAAACGTCCATTATTGCGGGGCACTCGGGTGTTGGTAAATCAACGATCTTAAACGCATTGCTCCCCGGTGTTGATCAGGCCGTGTCAGAGATTTCAAGCTTTTCAAATAAGGGCACGCACACCACCACATTTGCAGAAATGTTTCAGCGAAACGCAAACACGTTTGTAATTGATACACCGGGCGTGAAGGAATGGGGGCTTGTGGACATGAACCCGCAAGAGATCTCAGATTATTTTCCTGAAATGCGCGACCGAAGATTGGATTGTAAATTTGGTGCTCGCTGTCTGCACATAAAAGAACCGAAATGTGCGATCGTGGATGCCGTTGAAAAGGGCGAGATTGAACTAAGCCGTTATCAAAGCTATATC
>CAZNCO010000884.1:0-1813 GCA_964571345.1 uncultured Ohtaekwangia sp. | reverse complement strand
GTCTTTGGTTCCGATCAGCTCGTTGTCCTTTTCTAGTTGTTGACGATGTATTTCATACTGTGCCTTTAATTGAATCCACCCCACACGAAGCCGCTGATTAAACAATTGCTGCTGTTGAGAAAGATTTACTTGTTGTAAGCGAATCAACGACTGCTCCCGTTTTGTTGAACCCCACTTGAAAAACTCCCATCTTAAGGTTCCTCCTACCAGGTAGTATCCGCCTCTCTCGTTGCTCATGGGATTAAATATCATGGGATAGCTTGCGCCAACCAGGCCAAAGGCATTTGCTTTGGGTAGCGCTGCAGATGCTACTATTTTCTTGTTGAGGTCCAGTTCCTCGCGCTCAAGTTTAAACAGTTGATTTTCCGGATGAGTATCAAATTCAGGTTCATCCAAAATCTCGATGCCGGTAATCTCCGGTGCAACAAAAAACGTATTCTCTTGCACGTCACGATCCAACCAGTTCGACAACATCTGAATGGCCGCCTTCTTGTCGCTTTCTGTCTTTTCGATTTCTTGTTCCAGCTTAATAACATCGGCTTCGACCATCAGGATGTTGTCAGGAGTCAGTTTTCCTTGCTCAATGCCAGATGTCACCATCTTCTTGTTTTCCTGAAGGATATCAAGCTTGGATTGCAGAATTTCCTGTTGATCCTGGAGCAGTCTGATGGCGAAGAACAGCTTCATCGCCAGTTCCTTCAGTTTATAAATTTCAGATCTGGTGCGCTGCAAGTTGACATTGTTGGTAGCCTCTACCAATCGCTTTTGTCTTTGAATGAAGCTCCCATCATAAATCAGTTGACTAATGTTTACATAGCCCTGGTATATATTCTGAGGACTTGAAGGCAGTGCGGTTGATAATTCCGGAAGCGGAGACTTTATAGAAAAACGAAAGGGATCAGACAAATAGGTGTACATCGCGTTAAGCGAGAGAGAGGGCAGGTTTTTGCTGTTGAGATTTTTGATTTGTAAATGAGCCGAAGAGTCGCTCACCTCTTTGACCTTTAGCAGGTATTTATTCTCTGCGACTAGCTCAAGGCATTTTTCGAGAATGAGTGTATCACGATGGGAACTTTCCTGGGCGCTAACCTGAAGCCCGGCACTCGCAAATAAAAAGAGCAGCAAGACCAGATATTGAACACGCGAATTCATGGTGAAAATGAAATGAATTGGCGCTCGCCAAAACCCAAACAGGTTTAGAGATCGTCACATTTATTGGATCAACGTGAAGCACAAACTTCGCGCAAGATCACGTTCTGCCACCATTATCGGAATAACCATTATCTGTGGTGCTCATGATCTTTGTTATCGAGGCAGCCAAGGCTGGACGCAATCTTGTTTTGGAAAATGTATTGTCGAAGCACGACCGAAGAGTATGCTTCGGAAGAAGTGTATTGTTAGTCAGTCTTCGACAAGTGTAGACTGACCATCTTCGTTCTGAGAGCATTCAAAACCATGTCACCTTGAGTATCCTTCGGAAGAGGAACATCCATAAGTCAGTCTTCGGCAGGCTCTGACTGACAGGAGGCTTAGACTGACAGGCATTCTTTTGAGATATGGACTTTTAGATTTTGGTAGTTCAAAATATGTAATTTTAGATGTTCATAAATTCAATTAGATAGCAAGGGACGGCAAGTTCTATTCATCAATTCAACTACTGAAAAAGTCAATTATGAAAAATAAACTCGTTTTATTGTTTTTACTTCTGATCACATGCGTTACTGCTTTCAGCCAGGAGAAGCAATCGCGTAAGGCTAAAAAGCACGAAGCGGCTGTCGCAGAAAAAGGATTAATAAAAGTGTCTGTGATGTAC
>CAZNCO010000883.1:0-1826 GCA_964571345.1 uncultured Ohtaekwangia sp. | reverse complement strand
GAATAGGCTCCATCATCTTTTAAGATAGCAATAATCTTATCGTCTGTTTCGCCTTTGTCAGTCATCCTGATTCCGCCAATTGGAATGCAGTGCAACAAAATATCACCATGAGCAATTGCTCGTTCGCACAGTACGCAAATATCAAGCGGATCACTGTCACCCCTGCCCAAATACCTGCCGGTCTTTTCTGAGTCAAAGTGTGCTACCGAACTTCCGCAATAGGTGCGTGGAATAAATCCATACAGTGCTGGCGACACGTTTGAAAACTTCTGTGGCCGGTCGATCGTGAGATAACCACTGTCTTTATCAACCTCGTACTTGACCGTATCAGTGGGTACTATTTCAATAAAGGCCGTTACCTCTTCAGGTACATTCTTTCCTGGATCAATCCCATGCCAGGGATGCGCTTTGTATAGATTTTTCATCTGTCAATAACTTTTGTTTTAAGTCAGATGGAATTCGCATGCAGAGTATCACACCTTGGGTAAAGGTGCCTTTATGCGCATTTCATTTGGCATATGAGCACTTTACACTTATTTGTCAAAAATATCCGGACTTTGCCACTATTAAAATGACCAGAAAAATAAAGCAGCATGATCCTTATCACTGAAAAGGTACGCTAAGATTCTTATGAAATCCTCAGTTTGCTTTTCGGTGCGGGCCGGAATTGCATCAATCTCCAAAACTGATTCCCAATCCTTTTGCAGCCTTCACCAGGTAGCCGTCTTTTTGAACAATGTTCGATTCTTTGGTGGCTTCTTCCAGCGAAACGGAAGTGACGGTATTATTTTTTAAGGCTACCATGCGACCGAAATCTTTTTCAAGAGCAAGCTCAAAGGCATGTACTCCAAATACAGAAGCGAGCACACGATCAAACGCAGAAGGTGTTCCTCCGCGCTGCACATGTCCTAATACCGTTTCCCTAATTTCAGCTTTGCACCCGGCATCTTTCAGTTGCTTCGAAAGTTGATAAGCAACTCCGCCCAGGCGAACGTGTTCTGAACCTTTTTCTCCCTTGGATGCTGTCACCGTGCCATCTTTTGGTTTAGCACCTTCGGCTATCACAATGTTGGCAAAGCCTCTTCCGTTTTTATACCGCTGATCGATTCTCTTTACAAGTTTGTTGATGTCGTAGGGAATTTCAGGAATCAAGCAAACCTCTGCGCCACCGGCAATGGCAGTATGAAGGGCAATCCAGCCTGCATCGCGGCCCATCACTTCCATGATCATCACGCGATGATGGCTCTCGGCTGTGGTCACTAATTTATCGAAGCTGTCTGTGGCAATCTGCACGGCTGTTTGAAAACCGAACGTCATGTCAGTAGCAGAAAGATCGTTGTCAATTGTTTTTGGTACGCCTATGATCGGAATGCCTTTTTCGTGAAGCGTTTTTGAAATACGCTGAGAACCATCGCCACCAATGTTAATAATGGCATCAAAATTCAGTTCCTTCAATTTTTTTACCAACTCATCGGAGCGGTCTTCAAATTTGGTGGTGCCATCGGGTTGTGGTACAGGATATTTAATTGGATTTGATTTGTTGGTCGTTTTTAAAATCGTTCCGCCTTTCACATGGATGCCAGCCGTGCGCTTGCTTGTAAGTTTTACTATTTCCTGTGGTGTATTTAAAACACCGTTAAACGCTTCAATGCTTCCATAAATTTCCCAGTCTTTTTCTTTGCGTGCACGTTTAGCAACTCCACGGATCACTGCGTTGAGGCCGGGGCAATCACCACCCCCTGTGAGAATCAAAACTTTTTTCATCGATTAATAAATTTTAACTCAATATACTACTAATTCGCGGGTACTTGCTTGACACTTGATAC
>CAZNCO010000882.1:0-1827 GCA_964571345.1 uncultured Ohtaekwangia sp. | reverse complement strand
GGATGCAGATCTTTGGATTGGCGTAGCATCTTTTTCGTCCCTCCAGGAAATGGCAGATTCCGAAAAAAGATATTCTCTGTTCAAGCCTTTCAAAGACAAGCAAGTGTATACTTACAACTATCGCAAAGGAGCAAAAGGAGGAAGTGAGTTTTTGGAGCTCGGGTATTTAAGACCAGATCTTATCTTAAAGGATCTTGTAAAAATCACTCATCCCGAATTGCTGCCAGACCATACATTGTATTTTCACAAGAGGCTGGAGTGATTTTTTCGTACTTTTCGGCAAAATTTTAAATACATGTCCGCCAAGCGTCCGGCTATTGGTTTCATCTTCGCCACGGTTTTAATTGATGTCACAGGATTAGGAGTAATCATTCCGGTTATGCCAGACCTTATCCGCGAGTTGATTGGTGGATCGATCAGTGATGCCGCACCCTATGGCGCCTGGCTGTATTCCTCTTACGCTTTGATGCAATTCTTTTGTGCCCCGATAATTGGTGGCTTAAGCGATCGCTTCGGGCGCAGGCCTGTGTTGCTTGCTTCCTTGTTTGGTTTTGGTATCGATTATCTCTTCCTCGCTTTTGCACCCACGATTGGATGGTTGTTTGTAGGAAGACTTATTGCAGGAGTGATGGGTGCGAGCTTTTCAACAGCCAGTGCTTACATCGCTGACATTAGCACTCCTGAGAACCGTGCTCAGAATTTCGGGATGATGGGTGCAGCGTTTGGGTTGGGATTCATCATTGGCCCAACCATCGGTGGATTATTAGGTGAGTACGGATCGCGCATTCCCTTTTTGGCAGCTGCCGGACTTTCGTTGATCAATTGGTTGTATGGATTTTTCATTTTACCTGAATCCCTGAAACCAGAAAACCGAAGAACCTTCACCTGGAAACGCGCCAACCCGATTGGCACACTCAAAAGCCTCAGACGGTTTCCCCTGGTGGCGGGCTTGCTGGTGGCGCTCGCTTTCATTTACATTGCTTCACATGCTGCACAAACAAACTGGGCTTATTATACCGAAGAGAAATTTCACTGGAATAAAACCATGGTAGGCATTTCGATGGGCGTGTTAGGTTTGATACTCGCCATTGTGCAGGGTGGCCTCATTCGCATCATTATCCCCAAGCTGGGCCAGCAGCGAAGTATTTACATCGGGTTGAGTTTGTATTCTTTGGGTTTTGTCTTGTATGCTTTGGCAACTCAAGGATGGATGATGTTTGCATTCAGTGTGGTGTATTGCCTTGGCGGGATTGCAGGGCCTGCCCTACAGGGAGTGATGTCTGGCGTGATTCCTCCCAACCAGCAGGGTGAGTTACAAGGTGGTTTCACGAGTTTGATGAGTGCAACCTCAATTATAGGTCCGCTCATCATGAATAATATTTTCAGTTTCTTCACGCATGCAGATACCACCTATTATTTTCCGGGTGCAGCCATGATGCTGGGCGCAGTTCTCACACTGATCAGCGCTCTCTTGGCACGAAGAAGTCTCAAGAAGTATTATCAGCCAGTTCAGGCGAAAGCAGATCAGGGATAGCAACCGCTAAAGATGTTTCGGTATTCATAGAATCGCTAGCTTGTTGGCTTCCTTTCAATTTCCTCAGCCATGTAAATTTTAACAGTAAGAAAACTTCTCTTCAAAAGAATCACTTCAATGCTATTTTATCTTCACTTTACCGATTTCATTAGCTTTTGTTGCAAAATGCCTTTGCTTGTTCTTATGTATAGCAAATAGAATCCGGACGTAAGGAACTCGGTATTTAACTGCTCTTCATTTTTATACAAAACTGATTTTTCCAGCACCCTCCTGCCTGTTATATCGTATAGTTC
>CAZNCO010000881.1:0-1836 GCA_964571345.1 uncultured Ohtaekwangia sp. | reverse complement strand
ACGTTTCCTGTTGGCGGCGGCAACGTTTTAGCCACCAACTGTCCGCCTGAATTAACGTAAGACAGCATCCATGTTTCCGGCGCTTCAGTACTTATACTCCTGGGAGATTTGATAGAGGCTACAAGTGGCTGAAATATTGATAGCGCAATAAGGACCAATAATGTATAGCCACAAAGCTTGTACGTACGCAGGCTTCTTCTGGAAACTGGGATGGAACTCAATTGATTGCCAACGTTATCTTTTTTATAAAGCACGAAAACACCTAACAGAAGCAACACGATACTTAATGCCGTAAATTTCAACCCTAAATAAAAAAATCTCGGTTCAAAACGAAACTCTACCGCGTGTTTTCCGGCAGGAATCGGAATAGCCATGAAGTTGTGGTTTGCATGGTAAATTTTATGTTCCGATCCATCGATATACGCTCTCCAGTCAGGATGGTACGAATCATTGAACAGAAGCATGGCCGATTGATCGCTTGATACATCTATTTTTATCCGATCCGGTGTATTAACCGTCGCGACGATCTTTTCAGCTGGCAGAGATGCCGTACCACTAGGAATACCCGGATCATCACTCAAAATCACAGTGCTTTGTGGTTTAAAATCTTTTGACCTCAGGCGTCTAAGAGCCTGGGTATCGTCTTTTTGCACCTCGTGGGATCGGAAAAGCGCGAACCGGGATAATGCGGTGGGGCGCTCAATGACCTTGCTACTCTCAAGATCATAATCGTATCGCACGCCAACCAGGTCCAAGAACCGTTCATTCTTAATTCGCGTATATACCCCGTAGCCCACCTCACCTGGAGTTAGGTCCGGGATTATTCCATTTATAAACTGATCATAGCGGCTGGATATTACATTGTAATGACCGCCGTACGAGCGAATTCCATGTATGGAATAGATTGACGAAAGAATCTCGTGATTTTTTCCATTCAGCTCATTATAGAGAGGATTGTCCAAGAATGAGTTTGGGTTGTTCATCCTGTAATTTTCCAAATCCATATTGCTATTCCCTGCCAGACGTTTCGGTAAAGGGAATGGGTTGCTCATTCCGTAAAACGGGTTGATGACGATATGGCTGTGCACCTTATTGGCAGGCAGCATGTCGAATAACAAACAGCCCATGAACACAGGAAAGAGCCACGCCGCCTTAAGTTTTCGTTTGCTGACATACACTATCGTGATAATGAAGATTATCGAAACGATAATGAACTTAAAAAGGCCCAGTACCGCGAGCCGGAAATCTTGGGCTTTGTCCAGTCCGATCCTGACAGCACTTGTCCACGGATAAACCAGCACGCACAAGGAAAGCAATCCTAGAATGGCGCCAACTAGATAATAAATGCGCCTCTTGGGCCAATCGTGAATCCTGGAATGAATCGTTGTATACAGCAAAACGAGCATAACCAAGGAGGCCAACAGAATTTTGAAATGGGACAAGAACGTCTTGTTCTGATGAGCCCTGAATATTAGGTAGTAAGTAAAAATTGCGAGTGAACCGAAAACAAATACCTTGCCAACAGCACCAGGCCAACGGTACGCGACAGCTGCAATCAACATCAAGATTACAAGAAAGCCGATTACAAAAAATCTCGAAACATTCAGATCCTTAATTACGACTTCCTTGTAATTAAGGAGCCAAATATTGACGGCGTAAATAACGGCCATCGCAAGAACAAACAACAAAACCAAGATCGGCTTGTCAGAAAGGCCGATCGGGCTACGCTTCAACTTCTCCAAATTCATCGCTGAAAAACCTGCCAGCATACTAAAACCGAGTGGCAACCATATTTGCATCGATAAGGTGTGATAAACAGGATTTATCAGCCTGAAT
>CAZNCO010000880.1:0-1840 GCA_964571345.1 uncultured Ohtaekwangia sp. | reverse complement strand
ATAAGCAACTGACCATCCGGAAATCTACTTTGGGTGATTACGGCTTTAGCAACAGTCAATATTTAACCAGGAATGACTCTCTTCTGGCTGCACGAAAATATGAAGCCGATTGGGATGTTACGAGTAATGAATTCAAGCTGGATATATCGGAGCAAATCTATCAATTCAAAAATGGGAGAGTGGTTTTGAGAGAACGGCACAAGTCAGTGGATGATTGGTTGGATTTAAATTTGAATGACATTCCATTTAATACAAGTTTGATTGCGGGGAACAGAGAATATGAAGCTTTGAAGAAGGAGCTAACCAAATTTTGGTTTGAATAGTAATAACAACCAGCAGACACAAAATGGCAAGACTTACTTTCATGCTTGACTTCGGTGCTCATCTGCAACTTGCTGCTGCTGCGTGTTTTGCCTCAGTCGTTACCTATTGTTCGGGTTCGCTTTTGGTGCTTGCCGTCTAATTGCCGTGCATTTGCCGTTCTTTAGCCGTCTTTGGAAAGAATATTCAGGAGGGGATGTCAGTGAATTAATAAGCTTCAAGATAAGAAATCAACGGGGTGAATGCAATTTTCTTTCGTGTCTGTTCTCACGTAGAATATGGTATTCTGATAAAAAACTCTTGCTCGTTGTCCGGAAAATAAAAGATCTGTTGTCTTTTTGCATAAAAACAAGCATATGAAACACATCTTACTTTCTATCATGTTTTGCAGCGCTTTTGCCGTTGCGCAATCACAGGGCGCAGAGAAGACCATCAAAACCTATCTTGCAGGATTTGAAAAGAAAGACTGGAATATGGTAGTGAGCCAGTTTGCCGATGGTTTTACGTTTACAAGCCCTGCCGGAGACGACCATATAAGCCTTGTGCAATACAAAGAGAAATGCTGGCCCACATCAAAGTTCTTCAGGCATATTGAATTTCCGAAAATAGTAGTGGATGGAAACACCGCCTTTGCGATTTATAATATCACCACCACCGATAACAAGGTGGTTCATAATGTGGAGTACTATACATTCATCAACGGAAAGATAAAGTCCATTGAATGTTTCTTTGGTGCGGGCATAGGATATCCGGGGAATACCAGTGTGAAGTGAAGATCATGAGTCCCGAGGCTTTCTCTAAGGCATGAGACAAAAAAAGTAGTATCGCTGATTTCGTTCGCAGCTCTGGATAGGATTTTCTGAAATGAAATGCTATCTTCATTACCGCAACGCCCAAGCCCCTTGGAAACAATACCCGACAACATTACCCGACACAGTCGATGGGTGAAAATTTCTCACGCCATTGTCACCTTGAGCTTTTTTGCGCTGGTAGTAACGGGCTTTGAAATGACGATGGTGCATCCCCGTTTCTATTGGGGTGAAGTGGGTAATGACCTGACTCCTGCGCTATTTGAAGTGCCGGTAAGCCGAAACTATAAGCACAACGGATATAACAAACCAGTGGCATTCTTTTCTGAAGAGAATTCGCCTGTGAGTGCTGGCAGAACTTACGATATATTCAATAAAAATGGCTGGGGCAGAAGTTTGCATTTTCTTGCCGGGTGGTTTTTACTGAGTGCTGGCCTCGTCTATTTTGTTTGGGCCTTGCTGAGTAGTCATATTCAAAAACACCTGTTCTTGAAACGCGCGGAATGGAGTTTGAAACTTTGGCGTGAAGATATTTTCAATCACCTGCGATTTAACATTTTGTCTGCATCAGGCGGACCTCACTATGGGGTACTTCAAAAATCAACGTACCTGGTTGTCATCCTGGTTTTGTCTCCACTCATTATTCTTACCGGAATGAGCATGTCGCCTGCGCTCACTGCAACGTATCCTTTTCTATTCAAGTTATGGGG
>CAZNCO010000879.1:0-1843 GCA_964571345.1 uncultured Ohtaekwangia sp. | reverse complement strand
TTCATAGACGGTGAGGTCTTCTATAAGCAAGTCGTCTTGCGGGATAAACCCGATCACACCTTCCACCTTTTGGGGGTCCTCGTAAATATCGATACCGTTTACCAGCACACGACCGCTCGAAGGCTTATCAGATCCATTCAATACACTCAGCAACGTAGACTTCCCAGATCCACTTGCTCCCATCAATCCAATCAACTTGCCACCACGCTCGGCTATGCTGATATTCTGCAAGCCTGCTCTCCCACTTTTAAAGTGATAAAAAATGTGATCCGCTACAAAACTTAGCTGAGTATCACTTTCTCCGAGCAAAAATTTGCTAACAATATCACTGTAGTAAATCGTTTCAATTTTTGCGCTGCGGATTGTGCTTCCTGTTGGAAAGACATCTACACGCCTCGACTTGAGCAATTGGCTATTAAGATAAATCGGGGTAATGCCAATGTACTTTACAAAATAGGTTTCAATATCCGCGAGGCGCAATACGGCAATGATACCTGAAAAACCTTTCACACTGAGATGCGGGCCCGGGTGGCCTTCGCCATCAGGGTCTTCGTCAATCAGTAAAACATTTTTATAGGCAAAATCTTCTTCCTCCTGGCCCAATACAAAAGCCCGCATGGAGCGAAAATCCTTGGGTGGTATTTTAAGAGCCTCGCCAATATAATAGATGAGATTTCCCTGGCGCTCGGACAAATGATTATCGGCAAACACCAGCTCAATAATCTTAATAACAAGCACTGCCTTTTGTTGGGTAGTGAGCGCCTGATTTACCTTTCGGGCGATTTGCATGATCTGCGACCAGTCGTGCACAAACTCCTGAGTGTCAGCATCTACAGAATCAATTGCGTCAGAGGCATTTCGCTTATTTTCTTTGCAAAATTCGTCAAATAACGTGAGGTAATAGCGCAGCCCATCCTGGTTAAGATGGAGCGACAAAAACTCTTTGATGATCGAACGCTCATCTTCGGTGATACGCTCTTTGGCAACAATGGCAAAAAATTGAATTATCGCTTTTAGCAGTTCTTCACTCATCGAATCCTGATATCGCTTTCAAATTAAGAAAAATATCCCATTACACGGGCGGAGGCGGGAAAAGTTTGGAGCTACACCGAAGGCTTCGGACATTGATCCCCATTTATAAAATCTGCAATTGACTAATCAATGATTTGAAGTAATTTTGAGCGACCTAAAAAAAAAGACCGGCATTGAAAGACCTGTTGAAAAAATTAAGGAGGTATGAAATCCAAATACGCAAGGCTATCAACAGCCAGATGCAGGGTGATTTCCATTCGATCTTTAAAGGAACCGGTCTGGAATTTGACGATGTCCGCCCCTATCAATATGGCGATGACATTCGAACGATCGATTGGAATGTTTCAGCGAAGGGGCATGGTACGTTTGTAAAGACATTCCGGGAGGAAAAAGAACAAACCATTTTTTTTATCCTGGACGTAAGTGCCTCCCAAAACATTGGCACACCGGGAAAAACAAAAGTAGACATAGCCAAAGAAGTTTGTGGCGTACTTGCTTTATCGGGAGCAAAAGAGTCAAGCCAGCTGGGTTTGATATGCTTTTCCGATGAACGTGAACTAGCCTTGAAACCATCGAAGGGCATGGCACAAGCGTATGAAATCATTCACCGCATTGTTTTAATGAAGCCTCATTCGTTAAAAACAAATCTAGCCAAGGCAATCAATTTTGCATTAAACTTTATCAAACGCAGAAGCGTGATTGTAATGATCTCAGATTTTGTGGACGAAGGCTATTTTCATTCATTAAAATCACTTGCCAGAAAGCACGATCTAGTAGTGATTCGGATTACAGATAAACTGGAAACACAACT
>CAZNCO010000878.1:0-1852 GCA_964571345.1 uncultured Ohtaekwangia sp. | reverse complement strand
ATGCCAGGCTGAAGACTTGGTATTTCGCAAAGAATCCTGACAAGGGAGGAATACCGGCTAGAGACAACAACGCCACTGCCATCGAAAAAGCTAAAAACTTGTTGGCTTTAAACAGCCCTTTGAAATCTTCGAAGTCAGTTCCGATTTTATTCTTCTCCATCACCTCAAGCACAGCAAATGCGAGCAGTGATCCCACTGTGTAAGCGGTTAAGTAATAATAAATTGTCTGATATGACCCTGTAGGTTTTGAGGTTAGTGCAAGAAGCAAGTATCCAACGTGCCCTATGCTTGAGTACGCCAACATTCTTTTTACATTCTTCTGCAAAACAGCTGTTGCGTTGGCAACGATCAATGAAGCCATCAAAATAGCTTGTTCGTAAGGTGCAATAGAAGCCTGGACTTTAAAGAAGCAGGCTGCGAATATTTTTACAAACGCCCCGAAGGCCGCCATCTTCACAACCGTGCTCATGAACGCTGTGACAGGTGTTGGAGAACCCTCGTAAACATCCGGTGCCCAGAAATGAAATGGCACCGCAGATATCTTAAAGGCAAGCCCAACCATCATCAGCAGAACTCCTGCCTTGAAGAAGGCTGGCATTGCCGCAGATTTTTCTTGCAGGGTGCTTATAATCGATGTTATCGTAAAAGAACCGGTAGCCCCATAAACAAGAGCAATCCCAAATAGCAAAAAACCAGTTGCAAACGACCCCATCAAAAAATATTTGAACGATGCTTCACTTGAAATCATATTTCCTTTGATACTTCCCGCCAGCACGTACAAGGAAATGGATAGTATTTCAATTCCCAGAAACAGGATGGCCATATTGTTAAAAGACACCATTAACATCGCTCCAATTACTGCGAACAATACAAGAGATGCTTTATCCGATCGATGTCCTTCTTCCTTGAAATAATCCTCAAAAATCCAGAACCACAAGAAAGAGGATGCCATGATCAGGATCATGAACGATTTTGAAAAACGATCCAGCACCAACATACCATGGTATGCATAGGTAGTTGTTTTCCAATCCGCAACCAGAATTCCGATGGTAACAGCTAGGCCGGCTAACGACATATAGACCACCCACTTCCGTAAGCTGAAAATTTCCGCCAGAAGAGCGAGGATGCCGGTACCGCACAAAAAAAATAAAGCGTTCATTCTATCTTACTAAAGATACGTTACTATAAATCGAAAGTAAATCCGTTACTGCCTTCTCTGAGATGGCGAGTAATGGAGCTGGATACACCCCGATCAAAATTATTAAAATCACCAAGGGGTACAGCACTAATTTCTCATGGCTTGTCAAATCTGTTAATAGCGCTGTAACACCATTCGTTTCACCCAACATTGATTTCTGAAAACTCAAGAGCATGTAAACCGCGCCAAGAATAATCGTAAGCCCTGCGATTGCACCGATCCATATCTGATACTTCACAAGCGAACTGATTAACAAAAACTCGCCAACAAATCCACTGGTGAAAGGGAGCGCCACGCTACCGAGCAATACCATCAAGTACACGCTCGTCATCATAGGGGCAACATTACGAATACCGCCCAACTGCGAAAGGTCTCGTGTTTTGGTGCGATCAGAAATAATTTCAATGATATAAAACATGGCAACTACCACAATACCGTGGCTGATCATTTGAATCATCGCTCCCTGAACTCCACGCACGGAAAGCGTAAATATACCTGCTGAGATAAGCCCTACATGAGCAATCGAAGAATACGCGATCAGTCTCTTGAAATCATTTTGAACAACGGCAATACATGATGCATACACAATTCCGATTACGGATAGCAACATGGCAAGTTCTCCCCACTCCTTTGATGCCATGGGCACCATGGGAA
>CAZNCO010000877.1:0-1854 GCA_964571345.1 uncultured Ohtaekwangia sp. | reverse complement strand
GTTATTTTGAAATTCATCTACCGCGCGCTGACGTTCTATGATAGGAGTGGACCCGGTAACAACAACTGCATCCGGAAAGGCATCTTTGATTTTATTGATAACATCATGATGATGAGCAAAGCAAACAACCTTTCCACACTCAATAGAAGACTCAAGGTGAGAAATTACGAAATCAATCTTAGCCATTGCCGCTTCTTTCCGAGCCTTAGACATTTCATCGAAAGCAGCTCCCAGACCGTTTTGAATTTTATTCAAGGTTTGCATGTATAAGATGCGGTCATTGGCAGCGAGGGCAAGCACTGACTCAACAGCCAAGTCAAAGGATGCATCTTGAAAGAGGTTAAACAACTTCTTCTCTTTAGCAACAACCTTTTTTGCATCATCTGATGCCAATTCAATGATTTGTCTGCGCTTGGGCGGGAGCTCTTTCAGCACTTCAGATTTCAACCGTCTCACCATAAACGATCCACGCATGCGCTCTTGCAATTCTTCAAGATTACTAGCTCCACTAGCATCCCAGGCGAAGCCGTTATGGTGGCCTGCACAATATCTGCGGGTGAACTTGACATAATTATCAAAAACTTCGGGCGCAAGATTACTGCACAAGGTCCAGGCTTCCACAGGGCGGTTTGCGATAGGCGTTCCAGTAAGGAATATCTTTCTTTTCGCATTTATTCGAGCCGCTTCCTTACCATCCCCGAATACATCGATAGTACGTTTCGCTTTGGGGTTTTTCAGATAGTGTGCCTCATCTACAATTAAAACATCGAATAAGTTAGAGTGAATGAACCGGTGATGTTTTTTTAGAATGTCATAATTTAAAATCACAACCTGGGTACCTGGGAACATATCCGAGTCAGCAATGCCGACCGAAAGTCTCTTAGTATCCCATTTCGTAAATTCACGCTGCCAGTTAATCTTTAGTGATGCCGGACAAACAATCAGAATTCGTTCAGCTGTGGCATCCATATTACAGATTCCAATAGCCTGAACTGTTTTTCCAAGACCCATGTCGTCCCCAATCAGCACATTTTTTCTTTTGAACCCATAGCTGATTCCTCCCCTTTGATACGGCAGATAGGCGAGCCCTGGATTAACCGGGATATCAAGATCAGAATCTGTGGCCTGGCTTTCAGAAATGGACTTTGATTTCGTTTCTAAATATTCGTTAAAAGTCAAACGAAGCGCATCATTAGCGTAGGCTGACAACTTTACCGCACTTTCGATATCAGAGGAAGTGAAAAGCTTCAATTCCGGATTCCATTGAAATCCCGCATCTACCGCAATCATCCTTTGATCATAGGGTGTATTAATGCGATACAAACCACCAACATAGGTAAGTTCGATTTTATCGGGCTGCATGGCGATCCGTTTCAATTCAGTGACCGTCTTTCCTGTGTCATGCGCATACCTATCAAAAAGGCCCCTCAACTCATCGTCCGCGAAATCATAAAGACAGATGGCCTTTTCAAAAGATGTCGAATGCCACTCTTTCAAATCAGGATTCCACTTGAATTTTAGTTTATGGAGCACATCGCGGTCACCGTAAACAGTGTTGCGCACAGCAACAAGCCTAACCTCTGGAGTTTTCAGATAAGCCACCATAAATTTTAAACTGTGAATTTTGGAATCATGACAAAGATACAAAAGTTTGGACAGGGGAGGATCCCACCCTCAATCTTTCTGTTGTTATTTAAAACAGAACGCATTTGTCTTCTATGCTACTCCCTGTCCTCCGCAGGCACCCTTTATTTTGGCAGCATTCTCAGCAGCCAGGGCGCCAGCAGAAATATTTTTATTTAGTTCTCTTCAAAAGCATCTAAAGTAGTCGGGCAAACTTCATCACCTTCTGAT